>JBGMQW010000181.1:0-7216 GCA_048060815.1 Thiohalomonadales bacterium
TTAAAATTCCAGTATTAAATTCAATAAAGTTTGTGTTAAGTTGTCCGCTATATCAAATAGAGATTGATCAAATAAATATTTAAATATTGCTAAAACGATTGTTTCCTCTACCGAAGATACTATTATTTATATATACACCTGTTTTATTTATTGATTCAATTTTATTGTATAAATCGTGTTTTTTACTTTATCAGTGAAAAGGACTGTGGAAGGGCTTATTAATATTAAATTACGATACCAAATGAAATGAATTCTATCTCTAACATTGCTATAAACAACTCGAGTCTGGATGATTCAATAACGCACACGTCAGATTTAGCTGTTAAAAATGAAATCAGCATAATGAGCTATAATGTTCAAGTCGGCATTAATAGTGCGGGTTTACACCATTATTTTACTCATAGTTGGAAGCATGTTATCCCTCATTCTCAACGTATCGTAAACATGGATCACATTGCTGAAATTATTGAAGCACATGATATTGTTGGTTTACAAGAAGTTGATGCGGGTAGTTTACGTAGTAATTTCATTAACTTAACAGAATACCTGGCTGAACGTTCAAAATTTCCTTTTTGGTTTCATCAGGTTAATCGTAATTTAGGCCGATTTGCTCAACATAGCAATGGTATGGTAAGCCGAATAAAACCATCAGAAGTTCAAAGTCTGAAATTACCCGGTATAATTCCAGGACGGCGCGCCATAAAAGCAACGTTTGAAACTACGGGTGATCCCATTGTTATTTTTATTGTACATTTATCCTTAACGGGTCGAGCGCGTTTAAATCAACTTAGTTTTATAGCTGATCATGTGAATCAACATAAATATGCTGTAGTAATGGGGGACATGAATTGTCGACCAGGAAGTCATGAAATGTGTATGTTATTTAATAAGACAAACCTGCATGAACCGATAGAAAAAAATTTTACATTTCCAAGTTGGAAACCGCGACATAATATTGATCACATTCTTGTTAGTTCAGATTTAAAAGTTTCTGGTATCCATGTTGATACCCAGCGATTTTCAGATCACTTACCCATATCGTTAAAAATCACCTTACCTGATTCAATTCAATTAATCGACACAGATTGTAATTAGCACGAAGCGGAGATTTTCGAATGGTAAAATCAGATGACGCTAATAAAGAAAAAGATTGGAAAAAAAAATATTTTGATAGTTTAAAAGAATTAGAAAACAGTGAAAAAGATTGGGGGGAAATTGAAGAGCTATTACGACTTGGAATATCTCGATTAACGTTAATAGCGGAATCCACTGAAAATAAAAAATTAAATGATCAAGTTTTACTGTTACGAAAATCTATCAGGGAAGGAACCGAAAGTAAAAGGTTGGTGTTATTAATAGAAAATATTTCTGACGACATTAAAAAATTACCGGATGAATCAAATAAAAATTTTACAAAAGAGTCTAGCGATAATCAATCAGATATAATAGCGTTATTAGAAACCATTCTTGATTCAATAATTTCTAACAGTAATCAAAAATCAGAATTCACAAAATTTCAAAAAAAACTGAATAAAGCTGACATCAAGAATAGTGAAGAACTGACTAAAGAATTCTCTACCTTAATTATTAATTTAATTGATAAAAATGATACTAACGATAATACGCCGGTTTTAGAAACTTCAACAAAACAGGAAAAAGAATCAGAATCAGAAAGACGCATTGATAATCGGGTTGCTGATAATCTGGATAACGATATCGACCGATCAATTGATTCTAAAAACAATTCTCTGATTGCCCCTGCTGTAGGAGAGCTCATTTTACAGCTAATGACCCGGTTTCCACCATCATTTTCAAAAGTTCTTAATGGACAAGCTCTGGCACGAGCCGCGAGTTCAGCAAGAAATCGTAAGGATCTACTTCAAATTGTAGATAAAATATCACAAGAATTATCTCAGTTTATTAGAAAAATAAGCTCAAAAGAAACAGACCAGGTTAATAGCAACAATGAATCTGATGGAGAAGTATTAATTCATTTATTACAACAAATTAGTTTACCAGACTACCTGTCAGAGCAAGCAATAAAATTAAAACAAGATATCGAAAAGGGCGATCCGGAAAATAGTGTTACAAATATGGTTGAGGCAACTGCAGATTTAATTATGCAAATGCGTGTTCGTCTACAAGCAGAAAAACAGGAGTTAGAACAATTTCTTTCAGAAATCAGTAAACACTTAAAAGCACTCGATATCGATATACAAGTTACATCCAGACTGCGTGATGAATCAGCGGAAAGCCTTAAACAATATGACGAAAAACTTGAAAATGAGGTTAGCGGTCTGGAAACAGGTTTAAATGAAACGATAGAACTGGAAGGTTTAAAAGATCTGGTTAAAGAGCGCGTTAAAACAATTCGCTTACACATGGGAGTGTTTCGTAAATCTGAAGAACATCGAAATAATAGCGCCGAAGATACCATTAAGAAATTAACAAATAGAATAAACGACATGGAGTTAGAAACAACAACACTTCGGGAACAAGTCGCACAAGAACATAATTCGGCTGTTCGAGATGTATTAACTAAAATACCCAATAGACTAGCTTATGAAGAACGTATTGCTGCAGAAATAGAACGTTGTAAACGCTACAAAAGTTCAATGGCATTTGTAGTATGGGATATTGATCATTTCAAAGGCATCAATGATCACTACGGGCATATTGCCGGTGATAAAGTACTTACTGTCATCGCAGAAGTATTACGAAAAAATCTTCGGGCTGCCGATTTTATAGCACGTTATGGTGGTGAAGAATTTGTTGTTATCATGCCCGAGACCGACCTGGACATGGCCGAAAAAGGCTGTGAAAAAATTCGTCTGGCTATAGAAAATTGCAATTTTCATTATCGGGATACCAGTGTACCGATAACGGCATCATGCGGTTTTACCACATACCAGGAAAGTGATACTAAGGATATTTTATTTGATCGCGCTGATAAAGCACTCTACAAAGCAAAAGAGAATGGTCGTAATCAATGCGTTAAGGCTTGATTTTTTTAGTCGCAATGACGAAGTGTGGTATATTATATATTGAGTAGAATTTATACGTTAATTTACCAAAAATAATGTTTGACCACCTATCTCCTACATTGTTATTGTTAATCTTCATTAAGGACACCATAATCAATGAAGCAAACGGAATTTGCACAACTAACCGCATTACCCAATGGACACGATCTCTGGTGTTTAAATCTTATCGGATTCACCCTTTATGCCTTCTAAAGCAACAGCACAAAATTCCAGTCAGCTTGCAATCACTGCTTATGGACTAAAAGCTACTACGGGCAATACCGATTTTGCGTTATTTGGTGCGATTGCGACTATGCTCAGCACCGCAACGGAAGATTCTAGTATTGAAGTTCCATCTGCTACCGGTGATGGTTTTGATGCAGCACGTACTGCGCCCATACCGACATTGGCTGATATAAAAACTACTGACCGCATGTTTGTGTGTTTATTGAGTGCCGTTGTTGATGCCACAGCACAACTAAGTGAGCGCTCACTTAAAGACAAAAAACACTTGTTACTCATAGTCTTACCCGCCACTACTTTTGAACGAAGCAAAACCATCGACAAAAAACAATGGCAAGATATACTCAGCGATGAGTTAGCCGAATTCACTGATCTTCACATTCACTTTATTCATGCTAATAATAATGTTACAAAACAGTTACAAACCGCCTGCGCTGCACTTCAAGAAGACAAGTTCGATAGCGTTATTTTTGCCGGTACAGATTCCTTACTCGATCAAGTTACCTGTACTGATTTAATCACAACAAGACGAATCTGCAGCACGGGCAATGCTGGCAGTGTTATCCCCGGCGAAGCCGCTGCCTGTGTGGTAATCCAAAAAGTTAGCCCGAATAACAAGCATATACGCGCACTAATAAGCGGGATAACATATACAGCCGAGCCCAACAGCGGCAAAGCCGATAAAACCAAGCTCACAGGATTAAGCACCGTCATTCAAAATGTCACCAAAATGGCCGGACAACACCCGGATAACATTGACTGCCTGGTATTAAGTGGCCTCAATAGCCCATTTACTGCACTCGAATGGTATCAAACCACGCAGACAGTGTGGCCCAATACCCTGTCCGAGCAACAACGGGTGGCATTTCAACAAGGTGAAATAGAACAACCCAAACTTAAACCCCGTACCATGCCGGAACAACTCGACCCAAACTTTTCTCTGGGTGAAATTGGTGCAGCGATCTTACCACTAGAATTGGTTCTGGCTTGTGCCCGATTTGACTTTAACTACCCGCAAGTAAAGCACTGCTTAATTTGTGACGTTAGCGAATTTCCATTTCGTGGTGCGATATTATTGAGCAATCCACACGCGAATTCTGCAACAGACAGCTGGACACCAGGTACAGATTCAACATACCATTCACTAAAACGACAACAATCAAGCTAATTTAACTAATCAAACATGGAGGTTATAAGATTAGGGGAAATGTTATTATCAATGGACGTTCGGTAGCCCACGTTGGCTCAGATGGCACACTGCAAACAATCGATATTTGTAAAACTCCGCCACATTGCGTCGAGGTTCCCTACAACAACATCGCCAAGACATCCGATCTGGTTAAGACCTGCCGATCAATAAAAATTAACGGTTTTGAAGCAGCCAATCTTGGTTCCATAATTTCGGTCAGCAGTGGTGATGAAGCCGGTTCCTGTGGTGGTGTCATTTCTGGAACCGTAAAAGGACCCGCTGATTTTTTAACCGGATCACCCGACGTATTATTAGAAGGCTTGCCGGCAGTACGCCAAGGTGATTTAGGCGTCTCCAATAACAAAAACACCCCCCCGATGCCATTACAACAAGCCGGTGGTGGAAAGCCACCCGAAATTTCAGATGACGAGCCAGCGGAATTAGCGGCTGCCGAAATAACAGATAGTGCTGATTGGAATGTAATCAATGGCGAATCCGTGAATATAAAAGCACAAATTAGTTCAGTCGATACCAGTGACGCAGATTAAAACTAAATTAATAAAAAAAATGATTGCATAACAACATTAAAGGATTAATGTGAGGGATTTAAAATGGCAACACCAATTTATGATTTAATCAGCAATGCATCACTCGGTCTAATTTCAGTCGGCAATGCCCAAATTAAAAAAGAGCGCCATCACGAATTAGTACTGCCGGTTAAAGCCAGTGCCACCACCAATTTTTTAAAATTCCTGGATCCCCAATTCAGCTGCTACAATATCCCGTTAGGAGAAGCACCAACCCGCAAAAAAGATCAAGCGTCAAAACAAAATAATATACTGATTCCAATACTACCCCTGTGCTACACCACACCCGACTGCGATCCAATAAATGCCCGATCACCGCGTGCCGGCGGTTACCTGTATATTTACATTGGCGATTATTTATGGCGTGAACTCGAAGTATTTAAAGATGGAAAATTCCGGGATATCAACTTACACCAATACCAGGGTAAAGACCTTCGACCTGCAACAGTAGAGCAAGACACCCGAATTCTGATACCCCACATGGTCGATGGCAAAGAAAATACCGTCACGATGTGTTATTCCGAAATTCAATGGAGCTGGGCTCGTATTAACACAATGGGTGGCATGGATCCCGACGATTTTAGACTCGATGTGGATACACCACCAACCCTCGCCAGTGACATGAACATCTCCAAGGCAACTGCCGCTAAAAATCGCGCGGCCCGAATGCAGGAACTCAATCTGTCTGGTTATCTAACGGGTTTCCCGAACACCGCCGCCACCGGAAATAAAGCCCGGGTTGAAAATTCAAATAATCCAACATCAAGTTTGTATTATTTGAGTCTGCATAAAAAAAGTGAGATACCGATTGTGTATTTACATGATCCATTGGGGATTGCCTTAGATAATACCAAAAAATATTTTAATGCCCATGCTAAATTATTTAGTGAAGTGGAACAAATAAAAACACAAGAACATTTTAAAACTGCGGTAATCACCTATCAAAGTTTTTTTAATGAAGATTTATGGGAACAAGGGATGGAAGAAGGAGCCGGAAGTTCCAGTCTGCTCGATGATGATGACGATCCTGGTTTTGAACAATCCGACCCAAATTCCGTGGTGTTTCGTAAATCGGCCGGGACACTCGATAAAGATTATATAAAAAAATACCTGAAAGTTGACAGTCGAAAACCGTTACGACAAAAAATACGCGAATCAAAAAAACAACATGTTGAATTTTTAGACGCAAAATTTGGTGGTAAGGATTTAACCGCAACAAATCCGGATTTTGTATCAGTGAATGATGCCTTGTTAGACTATGCCGAATTACCACCACCGAGCTACGTGGTATTATGGAGTGCGGTAAACAGCTTAATCAGTTTTTTAAATTATGATCCGTCCATATTAGACGCTGCACTGGATGTCCCTCAAGATCAAGACCGCTTAAAAAAAACAGAAGACCCCGGTTGTTTGTATATGGAAAGCCTGCTCAAACCGGCACACCCACTGCACGCTGTTTTGTTTCCCAAAAAAGCCGATGTTAATGAATTTGTAAAAGATTATGATATCGATGGTAAAAAAGTCGAACTACCCAATGGCACGGGTGACTTTCGCCCCATCGCTTTTGCGACAAGCTTTACCACCCAATTTAACAAGTCCGTTGGCAGTTGGGTCTATTTTGAAAGTACCCTAAAACAACTCGACAAATCTTTAAGTGATTTTGCCACTGCATTTAAAACCCAGTGGACACAAAGCCTGCAACAAACCACGAGCTACGATGCCAATGTAATAATCCGCTTATTCAAAGCAGCTAACTTAAGTGAGTTAGATGGTCTGCACATACTGATAAAAGATCAACCACTGCAGGGGGTAACCCCCATGACGGGTAATGTCACGGTGCTCAGTACCATGATGACCAGCATACAATCCAAAAGTTTCAGTCGTCAAAAAATGAAAAACGGCATTAACGTGGTGGATCCCAAAACCAGTAAAATCGTGGGTTATCTCGATCCCCATCAGGTACCTAATTTTAAAGGGACACCGATGGACATCACGCTCGAGAAATTTAATGACTTATTTACAAAAGCTGAAGGTAGTACCAAAACTGCACGCATGCAATTAACCGTGGTGTCGTCCTCATCAAAATACGCCACAGAATGGCATGCCAATTTTAGTGGTTCAATCACTGAAACGATTGAAGTTGAAAAAACACCCTCGGGTATAAAGTTTGCGGG
>JBGMQW010000182.1:0-7187 GCA_048060815.1 Thiohalomonadales bacterium
ATTAATGAAGATTTTTTACGATGTTTATAATGCTAACTTGTGGGGATCCTACAGGACCTGACCCTGAAATTTTTTGCAGATTAGAACTTTACAAAAGTTTCTGAAATAATATAAATTGTATTAGTTAATGAATTTGATGTATTCTAATTAAATTTAGTTAATGCTTGTTGTCCATATTTCAATTTCATCATCAAGATCATTACCTAAAAATTCAAGTGTAAATCCACATACTTCGAATATATGTCTATATTGTTCAACATTACTTAGATTTGTATTTAGTTCATAGTATATTATGTATTTATTTTCTTTGGCTTCATTACATATAAAAGATAATAATTTTTTCCGAAGACCAAAATTAATTCTAGTAGTAGATATAGAATTAAGTCTATATTCTTTTTCTTTAGTTTTGCTGATATTGAGATATGAATTTGCGTGTAAGTTTTCATTTTGAATTTTTACATTCAAATCACTATATATATGATCTTCACCCCATTTATTATGTATTTTTATATAGTATTTACTATCTTCAAGTTCAACATGGGAATATGTTTCAATTTGATTTTTTTGTAAAAGGTTTTTAAAAACTTCGTACGCATCATCAATACTGCCATTGACATGTAGTGACTCTTCATTATTTATCCATGTAAAAAAGATAACACTATTTTTATAATCAATATTTATTATTTTAAAAAATAATCGATATTGCTGTAAGACATTTACAGCCTTGTAGTTTTCAGGTAAATTTTTTTTGAATGTATGAGCCAGAGGATCTTGTAGAACTCGTACTGTTGCTGTGCGTGCATTTCGAAAACGTTGTTTTTCAGAATCATTTCCAAATTCTAAACGTTTGAATTCGTTTTTTATAAAGTCAGAATATTCAAGCGTATAAAAGATTTTGTGTGACATCCTCTAATTTTACTGATAATTGTTCACGTATTTGATCTTCATAATTATCTTTTGCTGAATGAACTATAAATTCTAAAGTTTCTATCTCGTGTTTTAGTTGTTGTATTGATGATAAAGCTGAATCGGTTTCACCTGTATAATTCTTATATACATGCATGTTTAATATCTGGTGTATTGCATCAGGATCATGCGCTGGAAGATATCGAATAATTAATATAAATAGAAATATAAATTTATGCCGAGTTTTTGGAGTTAGCTCATCAATTTTCTTATCAGCATTATTTGAAATAGTATTTTTATCAATATTTAATAAAGTAGATAAATTACGTTGTGAGCAGTTAAGCTTATTCGTAAGGATTTCGACAAGATCTAAGAGTTTTGTATCATTCATACCTTTACTTTAGTCAATATTTCATACAATTACTAGCATTTTGTATGAATAATAACAATATCTAGCTATTTACAATATTTACGAACGGCTTTTATGTCAGGTATGTATTAAATATCCCTGCAACCCATTGTTTTTATTGGTGATCTCGTGGGGCGGCGACTACCGAAAAGACAATATAACTTATTGATAATTCATTAATTGTTGTTTTTACTTTTGCCAAGTTGCCCCAATGTTGCCCCTATTTTTCTTGGAAATCATATTGAAGCAAATAAGTATTTTGTATTTGCATTATGTATTTATTATGCATTAATGGGACACCGATAAGTTATTAAGTTATCGGTGTCCCATATGCCTAATTTAGTTCAATTTATAATGATCTTGCCCTGTCATTCTCATTGATAGTGTTTGACTAACACTTTACATTACAGCCATGGATATATTTACCTCAATGTCAGTATTTCGTCGGGTTGCAGAAAGCGGTAATTTCTCAATAGTTGCACGTGAACTGGAATTATCACAACCGACTGTCAGTAAACATATTGCAGCACTAGAGTCGCATTTGGATGTAAAATTACTCAATCGCAGCACCCGGCAATTAAGTTTAACCGAAGTTGGGAAACAGTATTATGAACGTTGTATTCATATTCTTGATGAAATGAATGAAATTGAATCCATACTACGTAATCAGAAATCACAACTCACCGGAACTTTGCGAATTAATACCCCTGTAACATTTGGCGAGCTTAATATTGTGCCACATTTGTGGCAATTTCTTTCATCATACCCGAACCTGAAAATTGATTTGAATATGGATGATCACTATGTTGATTTAGTGAAAGAAGGGGTCGACCTGGCAATTCGTGTTGGGCCATTGTCGGATTCCAGTCTTATTGCACGTAAAATTGGTGATAGCCCGCGTGTTACGGTAGCGAGTCCTGGCTATCTTGCTGCACACGGTGAACCGGAAACTTTACAGGATTTAAAAGATCATGATTGTATTATTTACATGTTATTGACGACACGAAATAAATGGCATTTTACCGGACCACAAGGACAAGAGACAATTAAAGTTAATGGTCGCTTTAGCGTAAACAACCCTCGAACAATTCGCCAGGCAGTGTTAGCCGATCAGGGTATCGCTGTTACACCATTATGGTTGATCAAAGACGCTATTGAATCAGGAGCAGTAAAAGAAATCCTGACAAAATATGTACCTACGCCATTAGAAATTCATGCACTTTATCCGCAACGACGTTTTGTACCGGCAAAAGTACGAAGCTTTGTTAATTTTATTAAAGCTAATCTTATGCAGTAAAAATATACCTGCAGAAAACTACTACCGATTTATTCTAATCTCGAATAATAGATATGCCTTCAAACCTTATTATCAAATAATATCGAATACTTTACACTGGTTTACAAATTAAACTAAGGAGTAAAGTACTATGGTCGTGATGAGTGATACTTATGCACACCCGGAATATTTAGTTGAAACCGATTGGCTTGAACTGCATTTAGGTGATTCTGATCTGCGAATATTCGATTGTTCTGTGAATGTGATCCCTAACCCGGATCATGAATTGACGATTCAAGCACCGTTCGTATTTCAAAGCGGTCGGGGTAATTTTGAACAGTCGCATATACCCCACTCGGGATTTATCGATATTCTGCAGGATTTATCCGATACTTCATCTACATTACCGTTAATGATGCCAGCAGAAAAACAATTTGTTGAAGCAATGAGTAATTACGGTATTAGTTATGAGTCACATGTAGTGCTCTATAGCACAACCGAACATAATTGGGCCGCACGTGTATGGTGTATGTTGCGTGAGTTTGGTTTTAACAATGTGGCAATTTTGAATGGCGGCTGGTCCAAATGGAGTGCAGAAAATAGCCCGCTATCAAACCGTGCCTGCGCCTATCAATCGGCTAATTTTATTGCATCGTCCAACTCAGAAGTTAATTACTTTGTCAATAAAGACACAGTATTGTCTGCCATAGACGATGAAAACGTGCGTATTATAAATGCATTACCCGTTCCGATTCATAATGGTAGTAGTGATATCTATTTTGGACGCCGGGGTAGAATCACCAACAGTGTCAACGTGCCCTTTCCTGCACTTCACAATCCGGAGTCGGGTGTGTATCTGGCTGCAAATGAATTACATCAACTGTATCAAACAGTCAATGCTGATCAGGCGCAACAAATAATTTCTTATTGTGGTGGTGGCATAGCATCTTCAAACACTGTGTTTACATTGGCATTATTGGGTTATGAAAATATTTCGTTGTACGATGGTTCGATGCTTGAATGGGGTAACGATCCATCATTGCCAATGGAAATGGGTTAATTTAAATGAAAAATTCTGTTGTCAATACTGACATGAGTGACTACTGGAATGGTGATGGTGGCCGAAACTGGATGCGTTTTCAGCAACGATTAGCGAGTAGTTTACAACCCTTCGGACAACGGGCAATGCTAGCGATGAACTTTTCCGGTGGAGAGAAAATTCTTGATATTGGTTGTGGTTGTGGTGATACCACATTTGAAATTGCACAAGCTGTTGGAGCCAGTGGTTACGTTCAAGGCATTGATATATCTGAATTGATTCTACAACAAGGAAGGAATCGGTTAAAAACTTTTGGACTGGATAACATACGTTTTAAATGCGTAGACGCTGAATCAAACCGCTTTACTGTGAATTCGTTTGATGCTGCTTATTCGCGATTTGGAGTGATGTTTTTTAATGATCCTGTGGTAGCGTTCACCAATATCAGCGAAGTGTTAGTGCCAAATGGTCGTGTCTCGTTTATTTGCTGGCAACCCATTGCAGCCAACCAATGGGTAACATTGCCATTAGACATCGTTAATAATCATGTTACAAACACGCCTGTAATTAATGCTGATTTACCGGGAGCATTTTCATTTGGTGATAAAAATAAAGTAGTACGGATTCTGCAAGCAGCAGGATTTGTTGATATTTCGATTGAGAAATTTGAAATAAAATTCAATGTGGGTAATACTATTGATGAAGCAGTGATATTTTTATCCCACCTTGGTCCAGCTAGTAGTGTTATCGAAGATCCCGATATCGATGCTACAACAAAAAATGCTATTGGTAATGATCTTCACAATAGCCTTATCCGCTACGAAACAGCTGAAGGCGTGAATCTGGATGCGGCAACCTGGGTAGTAACTGCGTCTAAAATGTAAATTGTGTAACATCTTTCAATAATGATGTAACACCATACTCATTATTGAAGCTTACACTTTAACCATTAGAACACTATTCAATTTTTTTGGTCAACTTTTTCTGAAATTCCTGAATTCGGGCTTGGATTGTCATCAACATAAATAGCTAAATACCTGGTAATGAGTCAACCGGCTATTTCAAAGGTAGCTAAACGCGGTGCACTGTATTGCCAAGAATATAATATTAAGTTTGAACAGTTAATTAAAAGTTAAATTGTTAAGTTATCGGTGTCACCTATGAGATCGATTGAATTTTTACCAAGCTCGGGCGCAATTATGACAATACTCAAAACAGTGCAAACTGCACAAATGACCAGTGCGGGTATATAGTTTTGTTCCGATATAAATTGACCAGCCAGGGCAGGGCCAAACACAGCACCCATAGCTGAAGCAAAAACTATCAAGGAAACATAACGTCCACTGTTATCGACTTTGACTAGGACGCTAATAAAGTAGGGCGTAATAAAAGTCCAGATAAGTTGGAAAATGCCAATAGCAATAAAAAACTGAAATTGTGTGTTTGGATTTATTAATAGCCACAATACAAAACCTTGTAATACAATGACAAACATAAAAGGTAGTACATAACCCCGACGATTAGCTAACCATGCTGCAAACAGTCCTCCTATAATACTAATGGCGAGGGTTATTGCTATTGTAAAGTTTATAAAATCTTGTTCCAGGTTTGCTGTGGCACCCAGACGTTCCGCATAGGTCCAAACAGCTGTTTGTCCGATCATGTAAATTGCAACTGCAACTAATATGCGTATAGCTGGAAGTGAAAAGGAACTAAAATATACAGTTTTATTTTTATGGTTAACTTGCTTATTTGGAAAATACCTTACTAATGGCAGGATGCTAATCGTTAAAATACCAATAGCCAGAAAAAAACCGTTAACACCTAATTCATTTATTAATGATGGTAATGATAATAATATTATTACCGCTAAAAAAATCTGTGCAGCGATTACAAAACTGAAATTACGTTCAGGATTTTTAGTATCAGCTAACAAACTATAGGTTATCGCTAATAGTACACCACCGGCCATGCCACTAATAAAACGTAATATTATTAGTACATCAAACAAATGCCAGAATAAACAAAAAACATTAACAACAAATATAACCAGGGTGGCAGTAATTATTAAGCGAAACCAGGAACAGCGGCGTACCCAGAAGAAAGCACTTGCCGAAGCAAGTGCGTAACCCAGTAACTCAACTGAGGCTAGCCAGCTAATCTGATTTAGACTAAAATGAAGTTGATTAAGTAATGTGCCTGTATAAAGCGGCAATAAAAAATACCATAAAGTCGCAATTGAATTTATCCAAATTGCAGAAATTAGTGTGAATGGACGGTTTGGGCTGTACATGTGAGCATTATTCCTGTTTACTGATTGCTGCATAATCTGTTTTTAGAGTGAGTGTAAAATTAAGACATGAGAGTAACATTAACTAGTTCATTTTAATAACGGGCGTCACATTACGGATTACATTATGTTCAACGAATTTATGAACAGGGATGATTATTTTTTTATTCATAATCATGTTACCGATATAGAACAAGTACCCGATATTATGCCGGATGTTCATGCTCGTATTTTACAATATTCGCCAGGACAATTATCCGGGGAGAGTGTTTGTCTCGAGCTTCCAGAAATACTGGTTTACCGAAATTCTGCACAACGTGGTTTACAAATAGAGTTAGCACCACAAACTGACTGGTTTGGTGTAATGATACCAGATTATGTCTCTGACTCTTTTAATTGGATGGGGCAAGCGTTTGAAACAGACACTATCCTGTTGTTGCCACCCAGTGAAGTTGCACAGTATTCTTTGCCGTTATCATGGAGCAGCATCGAATTTTTTATTGAAACACCATTATTAAAAAAACTGGGTTTACTATCAATAGATGGTACACCAAATTACAATACTAAAATCTATCAGACTACAGTTTCCAAAAAAATTCGTAATGCACTTCTAAATAAAGGTCGACAGCTTTTGAAAATGGCGGAACTGGATCATCCTGATCTTCATGATCCATTCTTCCAAGTACAACATAAAGAGCAACTTGTTGAGTTGTTACAAAGGGTATTGCCACCATCCGGTAATGATATAACGATGAATTTCAATACTTCAAGTAGCCATAAACTAATCAGTCGAGCACAGGAACTCATTGAACAATTTATACAGAGTGGTCAACCATTGAGTATCCCTGATTTGGCGAATCGTTTGGATGTCCATGAACGAAAATTATATAACGTATTTCAAAAAACGTTGGGTATATCACCTTATGCATGGGGGCATATTGTTCGAATGCATCAATTTCGGCAACAGGCAATTGAATCTTCAGAGAAGCATGGTGCCATTACTAAAATTGCTTCGGAACTGGGTTTCAATAATATGTCGCATTTTTCAGAGCAATTTAAACGTCTGTTTCACGAAACACCACGCCAATTTCTGTCTCGTAGCATTAGCCCATCTTAAAATTGATCAAATGTAATATCGTCAGTATTTGGGTAGTTTGAATTTTCATATGTTTGTAAACTTATCGACTCTGTTGATTATTTTTCGATCTACTCGATTATATTGAATAAAACTATCGATCTATTGTCACTATAGGCCTTAAAAATCATG
>JBGMQW010000183.1:0-7129 GCA_048060815.1 Thiohalomonadales bacterium
ATTAATTTATCACTGCTGTCCCGTTAACATGCACTAAAAACAGTGAGCAGCCATATAGTACTTACATTATAGTGTTTACCTAATCCATCGGACATGAAACCGGTGCAGCCTACTAAAGACGCGCTATTCGCCATCCATGGCCGCTCGACTGCTTCGTCCCTGAAGCAGACGGTCTTTAGTAGGCTGCACCGATTCCATATCCTTACATTTGTACTCGCTAAATAGTTAACGGGACAGCAGTGTTAATTTATATAAAAACACCATTCAACTAATGCAATAAGTTGGTTTTAGCCGTAAAATACCGCCATATTTATTATTTTGGAGAAAAAAATGGCTAAAGCAAGTGCGCGACATATTCTGGTAGATAGTTCAGAAGAATGTGAGAGTTTAAAAGAGAAAATAAATGGTGGAGCGGATTTTGCAGATATCGCAAAAGCGCATTCAAAATGTCCATCAGGTTCTTCAGCTGGTGGTGATTTAGGTGAATTTAGTCCTGGTCAAATGGTAAAAGAGTTTGATGATGTTGTGTTTAGTGCGGACGTAAATGTTGTACACGGTCCGGTCAAAACTCAATTTGGATATCATTTAATTGAAATTACCAATAGAACTGATTAGTTAAATGGAGTCGCAGAAATTTTGTAAAAATATTTCTGCGACTTGTTCTACCATTAACATAGCAAAACCAGTTTAATAGTTTCTCTAAATTATGGATTTGAATATTCAGAATAATAATATTGCATCACGATACCCGCGCAACGCACTACTATTACGAATATTAATCGCGTTATCAATAGTATTTCTTATAATTGGTTTATTAGCACCAATATTTACTGTATCAAAATTAATTCTAATTCAAAATACTTTTTCTATAATTAGCGGACTCCAACAACTTATTGAAGAAAAACGATTTTTTTTATTTTTTATAATTTCAACATTTAGTATAATTTTGCCTATTATAAAAATAATTGTATTAAGCCTTCTGGTTAGTCACAAAATTGATTCATCTTCGAAAAATAAAAAACACCTGAACTGGATACACCAAATTGGAAAATGGTCGATGCTGGATGTATTTGTAGTTGCGATTCTTATTGTTGGTGTTAAATTAGGGCCATTAGTAAATATCGAAATGAAATTTGGTTTATATGCATTTACTATTTCAGTGATCCTGGTCATGATTATTACATCACAAATTGTGAAACTTACACGAATTTAAATGTCAAAAAAAATATTATTCTCAATCGCTGAAGCTCCCGGTTTTCCCAATTTTACTGTTTTATATAAAAAACTGAATATTGAAGAACAATTATTCACCTCAACACGAAAAGCCATGACGGCTTTAAAAAAATGTTGTCCTGATATCGTTGTTGCAGAATTCATTTATGGTTATGGTTCAAACTATGCAGGTGTTAACGTATCGAATTTAGATGTTTTTCTTTATAGCTTGCAAAAATATTCACCTAGCGCTAAAAAAATTGTTTTAGTTAAAAGAAATGAAAGAAAATTTGTTGATAAACTTAATGACATCATGTTACTGGATGCTATTTTGACTTATCCAATTGATAAAAATGATTTTGAAAAAGTAATAGAGAATGTTATTTAACTATTCATCAGTAACACAGCCGAACGAAGCATCTTTTACAACTTTGATGTATTTAAATAATGTTCCTCGGCTTACTTTGTAATCGGGCATAGTCCAGGCGGCTTTACGCTTTTCAAGCTCTTTATCATTCAGGTTTACCTGCAATACTTTCTTTTCGGCGTCAATCGTGATGATATCGTTGCTTTTGATTAGTGCAATTGGCCCACCTTCCTGTGCTTCCGGTACTACATGCCCAATAATGAAACCATGAGAACCACCCGAGAATCGTCCATCGGTAATTAAAGCGACGTCACTACCTAAACCTGCACCCATGATGGCCGATGTCGGGGTTAACATTTCAGGCATACCCGGTCCCCCCTTTGGTCCCTCATAACGAATTACAATTACATCACCTTTATTGATTTTGTTATCTTCTAATGCTGTTAACATATCTTCTTCTGAATCAAAAACATTTGCCGGGCCGGTAAAAACTAAACCTTCTTTACCCGTTATTTTTGCTACCGATCCACCAGGCGCCAGATTTCCTTTTAATATCTGAATATGTCCGGTTGCTTTAATTGGTTTTGACAGAGAGACAAAAACTTCCTGGCCATCTTGTAGCGGTGGCAAGTCGGCCAGATTCTCTGTTATGGTTTTTCCGGTAACAGTTAAACAACTACCATCGATTAAACCTTTACTTAACAGATATTTCATTAATGCAGGAGTACCACCTACATTATGTACATCTTCCATGACATATTTGCCACTAGGTTTAAGATCAGCGATTAGTGGGATACGATCACTGACACTTTGAAAATCATCCAGACCCAGCTCAACATCAATCGCCCGGGCCATGGCAATAAGATGTAATACCGCATTAGTTGAACCGCCAGTTGCCATGATCATTACCATGGCATTTTCAAATGCGGCTCGGGTCATAATATCACTTGGGCATATGTTTTTTTCTAATAAAACTCGAATGGCTGCACCTGCACGTATGCATTCCTGTGCTTTACCGTTGTCTACTGCTGGTGTAGAGGAACTATAAGGTAAACTCATGCCCATAGCTTCAATCGCTGTGGCCATGGTATTAGCAGTGTACATGCCACCACAAGCTCCCGCACCCGGGCAGGAATTTTTAACTATCTCAACACGTTGCTGTTCGTCAATTTTACCCGTAATAAATTCACCATAACTTTGAAATGCCGAGATTATATCCAGTACCTTGCCTTGTGCAAAACCGGGTTTGATTGTTCCACCATACACCATCAATGATGGACGATTTACGCGTGCCATGGCAATTAACACTCCAGGCATATTCTTGTCACACCCGGGTATTGATATATTAGCGTCATACCATTGCGCATTCATTACAGTCTCAACTGAATCCGCAATTAAATCACGTGATTGTAATGAATAACTCATACCATCGGTACCCATTGATATACCATCACTGACACCAATGGTGTTAAAACGCATTCCCACCAGACCCGCTGATATAACACCCTCTTTCACCTGGGCAGCGAGATCATTTAGATGCATATTGCAGGTATTACCCTCATACCAGACACTGGATATGCCAACTTCAGCTTTTTTGAGGTCATCTTCACTCAAACCTGTGCCATAAAGCATTGCCTGAGAAGCGCCTTGAGACTTCTTCTGTGTTATTTGTGCGCTAAATTTGTTTATATCTTTACTCATCTCTTTCTCCAGACACCAAAACGTGGGATATTAGCATTTAATTATATAGCAAGTTAATTCAGCTTGGCACTAAAACAGTCAAAATTGCTTATAATTTTATACACACAGTAAAACTTTTCGATATTTAGCCGATAGTTAAGAATACTTATAAATTCGGTATTTCTGACTTTATATGATATAACAATAAGTTATAAGGGATTATTAAATATTTTTTAAAATATTCAGGCATGAAGGCGGTAGTTTAGTGAAATTAATTTTATTATTTCCAAATATTCCTCAAATTCTGTTTAAAACCAGTTTAAGCCTTATTATCTTTCTCATTATTTCTCCTGCTAATGCAATTTTTGAAACAAGCTCAGAACGTATTATTCAAAGACAACAATACCTGGATGCCATAAATTCAATAAAACTTGGTCACTTAAAAAGCTACAACAAACTTGAGACACAATTGCGTGACTACCCTCTCTATCCTTATTTGAAATTTGCGGAATTAAAAAAACGTTTAAAGAAAGCATCTAACAAAGAAGTTATATCTTTTATTAATAAATATGCCGGAACACCATTAGCAACTCGGTTACATTATTCCTGGCAAAAAAAGTTAGTACGTAAAAAAGACTGGAGTACATTAGTAAATAATTATCTTGCTTCAAAGAACATTAAAATGCAATGCAACTATGCACATGCTTTGAATATGGTAGATCAACCAATGGCTGCTTATGATGTCATTGAGCAAATTTGGCTTACTGGAAAATCGCTACCTAAAGTTTGTGATAAAGTTGTAGAACTGGGATTAAAATCCGGCAGGATTACTCAAGATCTAGTGCTCGAACGCATTCGTCTTGCAATGCAAAGTAATCGGGTTCATTTAGCAAAATACCTAAAACGATATATTAATCCGCAAGACCAGCACTGGGTGGACCTATGGGTAAAGATACGACGTACGCCCGATAAAATATTAACTGAAACACAATTAAAAAGTAATATCGCGATTGTGCGATGGATTTTAATTGATGCCCTGATTCGAATTTCTAAAAAAGATGCTTTAAAAGGTGCGAAACTCTGGTCCGAGTTAAAATTAAAATATAGCTTTAGTGCACCAGAAGAAAATCGATTAGTTCGACGACTCACTTTATATTTATCACGAATACAGGATATCGATTCAATAAAATGGTTAAATGCAACAAAGTATCTTTCTGATGACAGCTATTTAACGGGTATACATATTATATCGTCGATTAAAGATCGTGATTGGGAAAGCGCCATTGACTGGTTAGATAGATTAAATAGTATTGATCGTCATTCTGAAAAATGGCGTTATTGGCGAGCACGCGTATATGAAGCAATGGGTCGTCTGGAAGAAGCACGAAATATCTATCATTTAAATGCCAATGAACGTAGTTATTATGGCTTTTTAGCGGCTGATAGAAACGGTCTCAATTATCAATTTTCCGATAAACCATTAATTTATTCTGCCGAAGAATTATCGGTTTTAGAACAAAATCCGGCAATTTTAAGAGCCCGGGAATTATTTTTACTGAATCAAATTGTTGATGCAAGACGTGAATGGCATTATGCGATTCAACGAATGGATAAATCTCAAATATTAAAGGCAGCGCAAGCTGCTGATCAATGGGGCTGGCACGATCGTGCTATCGTTACATTTGGTCGGGCAAAATATTGGGACGACTTAAAACGGCGTTTTCCTCTGGTCCATCAAAGTCTTATTATAAAACAATCCGAACGACAACAAATAAACCCTGCCTGGGCTTTTGCAATTATAAGACAAGAAAGTGGCTTTACCTCAGATGCTCGATCTCATGCCGGAGCTATGGGTTTAATGCAATTAATGCCACGCACAGCACGTCAGGTAGCGCGATCCATTAAAATGAAATATAAAAATCGATTTGATTTACTTAATATCGACACTAATGTGGAGCTCGGTGTTCGTTATTTGAAAAAAGTAAGTGATCACTTTAATGGTAACAATGTCCTCGCCACAGCTGCATATAATGCAGGACAATATCGAGTAAATAGCTGGTTACCTAAAGCTGCTGTTTCTGCCGACATATGGGTAGAAACCGTACCGTTTTCTGAAACCAGAGATTATTTAAAAAGAGTAATGACCTACACCATTATTTATGAACAACGATTGGGAAATAGCCCCAAATCGATATTACACAATATGCCCGTGATACAGGCAAAAACCAATATTTAACCTGGATTAATCTGTATTTACTCTGTGTTGTTTAAATTAATGCACTTAGCACGCTTACTAAGTGACCATCTAAGCAATACCAGTTTAAGCCGACTTGCAGTTTTTTTCAGTAACAAATTGTACTGCTTCATCCCTTGTAAAAAAATTCTCATTCAATACAAAACCTGCAACAACTGATTTTTGAACAGCCCTTACCTGGTCATTTTCTTTTGAAACGATTAAATGTTCTGGCAATCCATCTAGTAAATGAACTTTTGCGAGAGATCCGTCTGGTTTGCGTGATAGATAGATATCACCATCGGTGGTATCCATAAAGGCTGGAATAAAACCGTATTTATTATTTCCCTGGCTCGTTCCAGCAGTGCCATAATATTTTCTTGTTTCAAAATCTAACCTGGAATCTCTTAATGACTTAACCATATTATATCCATACAAAGTTATTTATTATCCATAATATCTATTCTAATCAAACATTTAATGAACAGAAAAACCTGGTGAATCTGATTAATTTAAATCATGGTTTATTTCCACAATTAAATACGTAAAATCGGTGGGAGTATAGCTTAATCATTATTAGAGGTATACCGGATGTTATCAGGAATTTGGAGGGGGTAAGAAAAATTTGGGAATTGAGACGTAGTCTTCCTTTTAAAATAAAATCTATATTCAAAAGTATTAAGTAAGTCCAGATTTGGACGCAAATATGATATGTAATACTGTTTCTAAAATAATCCAATAAAGAATCATTATAAAAATGAGGAATTAAGATGCTACTAACATTATTTTTAATCGGAAGTCTTTTGGTATTTGTATCCGGGTACTATTTGGGTCATCAAATTGGCGGTACTGCTCATATTCGGTCACAGCTTAATACTGGTCGTTCTGAACAATTAACAACTCATGGTCAAACTTAACTCAGTGTAACGACTGATTTAACACTCTAGTTTCTTTTAAAGCTAATTTTCCATACAAACTGTTTATAATTTAAACTATATCGCGATAACTAAATTTTAGCTGCGCGAAAAGCTGCTACTATTTTATCTTCATTGGTAATTCGATCAGCTAAAACTTCACCCAGTACAGAAAGATCATTATCAAGATTTGTTAAAATAAGGCTATCTTTTTCACCATCGTATTTATCATTAAATTCGATAATAAAATCAGTAACTTTGGATATTTCAGGATAAACTTCATTTGCAATAGTTTGCACTGCTTCACGACGCTCTGTACCGTCATCAAGAAATCGATACAATTGAAAATGCGCACTGGCTGTGTAATCGACAAGAGCTTCACATAACTCTTCCAGTAGTAATGTAAGATTGTCTTCAGGATTAAATGGTCGCATACCAATTATTTGGTTATATAACGATAAAGTTTCTGTACGAGTCTTTATTAAAGTATGCAATTTATCATGGGACTCATCTCTTCGATCAGAATTAATTTGAGATACATCTACAGACACGTTATTACTCCTTAGTAATTGAATATTTTGTTAATTTTAAACGTTAACTACGATAATACTGTTTTAACACATTTAGTGTTGGATATTAAGTTTTTTATGAAAAAAATAATTCGATGACATTTACTATATTAGTAAAAACTCATATTAAAATTCATCAGTTTCAATATGGAAA
>JBGMQW010000184.1:0-7122 GCA_048060815.1 Thiohalomonadales bacterium
ATGTCGCTGTCATAAAATATACGAATAGTGCGCATGTTAGTGTACCTGATTTTTTAACCGCCAAGGCACCAAGAACGCTAAGAAAAAACGAATTAAATTTTATTTAATAATTTTAATTTTTCTCTGCGTACCTCAGCGTCCTCTGCGATTCAAAATATTTAATTAGCATTTACTTGGCGCCTTGGCGGTTAAAATTATAAATTAAGATTTTTCCACAAAGCCATACTGGCTTTAGCACCGTTCATGGTATAAAAATGTAAACCCGGTGCACCATTATCAAGCAAGTCCTGACAGAGTTTTGTAACAACATCGAGTCCAAAATCGAATATAGAATCCCGGTCATCACCAAAATCGACCAATCGTTTTCGAATCCAGCGCGGTATTTCTGCACCACAGTTATCTGCAAAGCGTGGCAGGTTAGTATAATTAGTGATAGGGCTAATTCCTGGAACTATCGGGACGTTAACCCCAATCTTTTCACAATCATCTACAAATCGATAATAAGCATCAGCATTAAAGAAAAATTGTGTAATTGCGCTATTTGCTCCTGCATCAATTTTTTCTTTAAAAAACTTTATATCGGATTCAACACTGGAAGACTGTGGGTGTACTTCTGGATAAGCAGCAACTTCAATATGAAAATGCTCACCCGTGGTTTCACGTATAAAACGAATCAACTCACTGGCGTGATGAAAATCACCCATGTCATGACTACCTGAAGGCATATCACCTCTTAGAGCCACGATATGTTTAATACCATTCTTTTTATATGTATTAAGTAAATCTAATATTATGGATTTTTCTGTACCAATGCAGGATATATGAGGTGCAGCAAGATAACCCGCTTTTCGAATGTCTAACACTGTCTCTAGCGTACCCTTTTGAGTACTACCACCGGCACCAAAAGTAACTGAAAAATAACGTGGTTTTAATGTTGCTAATTTATCGCGTGCATCAGCAAGTTTTATCGCACCTTCTTCTGATCTCGGAGGAAAAAACTCAAAACTGAATGTTCGTTCAAATTGTTTTTGTGATTTCATGTTTTTTTACTGATTGATAACCAAAGTATAAATACATTACCGTAAAATTTTTTTTAACCCCCAATACATCAAGAACGCCAAGGAAAATATTAAGATCTCATTTTACTCCCTCTCCCTCAGGGAGAGGGTTGGGGTGAGGGGAAGTAAATACGTTTCTAATGTTTTCCTTGGCGGTTAAAAATTAAAATCTAGTAACGGTAATGCTCAGTTTTATATGGGCCGTCAACAGGCACATTAATATAATCTGCTTGTGTCTGCGATAATACTGTTAAGTTAGCACCAATTTTTTCAAGATGTAATCGAGCTACTTTTTCATCAAGGTGTTTTGGTAATATGTAAACCTTGTTTTCATAGTTGTCACCGTCTGTAAAAAGTTCCATTTGCGCCATTACCTGATTAGTAAACGAAGCCGACATCACAAAACTTGGATGACCGGTAGCACAACCTAGATTTACCAAACGACCTTTTGCTAAAATGATAATGCGTTTACCATCGGGGAAAATAACGTGATCAACTTGAGGTTTAATTTCTACCCATTGGTATTTTTCTAATGCAGCAATTTCTATTTCTGAATCGAAATGACCGATGTTACAAACTATGGCTTCATTTTTCATAGCAGCCATATGATCATGATTAATCACATTTACATTACCAGTAGTCGTAACAAATATATCACCTTGTGATGCGATGTCATTCATTTGCACTACTCGATAACCTTCCATAGCAGCTTGTAATGCACAAATAGGATCAATTTCTGTAACCCAAACAGTTGCGCCCATACCACGAAATGCCTGTGCACAACCTTTACCAACATCACCATAACCAATAACAACACAAATTTTACCCGCAATCATAACATCAGTAGCGCGTTTAATTCCGTCAAGTAGCGATTCGCGACAACCATATAAATTATCAAACTTGCTTTTGGTAACGGAATCATTAACATTCATGGCAGGGAATTTTAATTCGCCAGCTTCTACCATTTCATAAAGACGGTGCACACCAGTTGTTGTTTCTTCAGTAACACCTTTAACACTGTCACAAATTTTACTCCATTTGTCTTTTTCAGTGGTTTGGCGTAATACCTCCAGGATAGCGGCCCATTCTTCATTATCATCGGATTTAGTTGCAGGGATTGTTCCTGATTTTTCAAACTCCGCACCTTTGTGAACTAATAAAGTAGCATCACCACCATCATCCAAAATCATATTTGGTGTTTGCCCATTTGGCCAGGTCATCATTTGCTCTGTACACCACCAGTATTCTTCAATACTTTCACCTTTCCATGCGTAAACTGGAATACCTTGATCAGCGATGGCTGCTGCTGCATGATCTTGTGTTGAATAAATATTACAAGATGCCCATCGTACTTCAGCGCCTAGCGCTATTAGTGTTTCAATCAACACGGCTGTTTGAATAGTCATGTGTATACTACCGGAAATACGCGCGCCCTTTAATGGTTGTTTCCCCCCAAATTCTTCACGTAATGCCATTAATCCAGGCATTTCTGTTTCAGCTATTTTGATTTCTTTGTGTCCCCATTCGGCCAGGGATATATCGGCGACTTTATAGTCTTGGTCAAGATTTTCAGCAACTTGGCTGCTCATTATGTACTCCTTAAGAAAATTTGACAGCTAAATTGAACAGCTGCCTGGTAGATTAAATTATCGGTTAATTATTTTAAAATATTAGCTGGCTTTGGCAATTTTGGCGGCATCTCGTAGCGCTTCGGCTTTATCAGTATTTTCCCAGCTAAACTCAGCTTCGGTTCGACCAAAATGACCATAAGCGGCAGTTGCGCGATAAATCGGGCGTAAAAGATCCAGCATTTTAATGAGTCCTTTTGGACGTAAATCAAAAAACTCTCTTACCAGTTCAATTATTCGTTTTTCGCTAATTTTACTGGTACCAAATGTTTGTACTGAAATTGATGTTGGTTCTGCAACACCAATAGCATAGGATATCTGAATTTCACAACGCTCAGCCAATCCAGCAGCAACTATATTTTTTGCAACATAACGTCCGGCATAAGCAGCCGAACGGTCAACCTTGGATGGATCCTTACCAGAGAATGCACCACCACCATGACGTGCCATGCCACCATAAGTATCAACAATTATTTTACGACCAGTTAAACCACAGTCACCAACTGGGCCACCAATTACAAATCGGCCAGTCGGGTTAATAAAGTATTTTGTATTTTTATCGATCCATTCTTTTGGTAAAACAGGTTTTATAACTTCTTCCATTATTGCTTCACGTAAAGTCTCGGTCTTAACATCAGGAGCGTGCTGTGTAGATAATACTACAGCATCAATACCGACTGGTTTATTACCTTCGTATTTGAAGGTCACCTGGCTCTTGGCATCAGGACGTAACCAGGTGAGTGTGCCATTTTTTCTGACTTCAGCCTGTCGTTTTACCAATTGATGAGCATAAGTGATTGGCGCTGGCATTAAAACATCGGTTTCACTACTGGCATAACCAAACATTAAACCCTGATCACCTGCACCTTGTTCATGGTCTTCTGAGTCATTTACTCCTATCGCAATATCGGCAGATTGTTGATCGATCGAAGTGATTACAGCACAGGATTCTGCATCAAAGCCCATCTCAGATGAGGTGTAACCAATTTCTTTAACTGTTTCACGTACTATAGTGGTAATGTCGACATAAGCTTCTGTGGTGATTTCTCCGGATATAACCACCATACCGGTATTGACCATGGTTTCACATGCAACTCGTGCCTGTTTGTCTTGTTGAAAAATAGCATCCAGCACTGCATCAGAAATTTGATCAGCAACTTTATCAGGGTGTCCTTCAGATACTGATTCAGAAGTAAATAAATGTTGTTCAGCCATGTTATTTCCTGTTGTAATATTAATAATATATAATCGAAGATGAAATTGATAACATCAATTGTAACGATTATACATTTAATTATCTATATAGCCTACCATATAGTTTATTTACCTAAGCCAGATATGGACTTTTAGTCATTTTAAATTAAGTAGTTATATAAAATATCGGAGAAAAAAATGGTAAGTTTAGAAACACCAGTATGTGATTTTGGACAGCAAGCAATTGATTTTAATTTACCAGGAGTTGATGGCAAAAATTGGTCATTACAGGAATGTGCAGGTGATAATGGTTTGTTAGTTATGTTTATTTGTAATCATTGTCCTTATGTTAAGGCTGTTTTGAACAGAATTGTACGTGATACTTCCGAATTGAAAACGTTAGGGGTAAATTCTGTAGCGATTATGTCGAATGATATGAAACAATATGAAGAAGATTCATTCGAAAATATGCTTAAAATTTCTGACCAATATGGCTTTTCATTTCCTTATCTACTTGATGAATCACAGCAGATTGCAAAAGCTTATGGTGCAGTTTGTACACCGGATTTCTTTGGTTACAATGCTCAATTAGAGCTGCAATATCGAGGCCGACTAGATGAAAGTCGTAAGGAAACTGCCCCTGAATCTGTTAAGCGTGACTTACATGAAGCCATGTCGTTGGTCGGAAAAACCGGAAAAGGACCTGAAAACCAAATTCCAAGCATGGGATGTTCAATTAAGTGGATTTTAGAGTAAATTATCTAAAATTTTATTTAAATATAAGTTGTTGATATATATTAAAATTACACAATTTATAGTGTGTCTTTAATTCAGTTTATAGACTAATTAACATCTTTCTGTTGCTCGATTCCCTTAAACATAGGAAAATTGCCGGCTCTTCACGCTCGAATATTTGCGTGTGACATATTCATAATATCCTTGCGCTTTAACACAGAATGGCACGGAATGAATATATGGATTAAGTCCAGTTTGAGCATTTTTATTAAACCAGTGAGTTATTATGCTGGTTGATGTATTTATCTCCATGACGACAGTACAGGTCATGTGAGGGGTTAACAGAGACTGATTAAACCAGTATAAAGCTAGATTGGTTTATTTACCGGTATAATGCCGGATACTCTTTATTTATTTAAATTTATTTAAGAATTTTTTACTTTATATAACAACTTTATCTTTAGGAGATTCTGATGACAGATCGCAGAGAACTCGCAAATGCAATTCGAGCTTTAAGTATGGACGCGGTACAAAAAGCTAATTCCGGCCATCCGGGGGCACCAATGGGTATGGCAGATATTGCGGAAGTTTTGTGGAATGATTTTATGCAACACAATCCAAAAAATCCAAAATGGGCTGATCGGGATCGTTTTGTATTATCAAATGGCCATGGTTCAATGTTAATTTATTCTTTATTACATTTAACCGGATATGATCTTTCTATCGATGATCTCAAGAACTTCCGTCAATTACATTCAAAAACACCAGGACATCCTGAATATGGATATGCCCCGGGTGTTGAAACAACCACAGGTCCTCTTGGGCAAGGCATTACCAACGCTGTGGGTATGGCAATTGCAGAACGCGCACTCGCTGCGGAATTTAACAAAGACGGAATGGATATTGTTGATCACAATACTTATGTATTTTTAGGTGATGGTTGCTTGATGGAAGGTATTTCTCATGAAGCCTGTTCATTAGCCGGTACTTTAGGCTTAGGCAAACTGATTGCATTCTGGGATGACAATGGTATTTCGATTGATGGTCATGTTGATGGTTGGTTTACTGATGATACCCCGAAACGATTTGATGCTTATGGTTGGCATGTTATTGCGGATGTAGACGGGCATGATTCTGCTGCAATCGCTAAAGCTGTTGCAGCTGCAAAAGCAGTTTCTGACAAACCAACAATGATTTGTTGCAAGACTACAATTGGTTTTGGTTCACCTAATAAACAAGGTACTCATGGTTGTCATGGCGCACCACTGGGTGATGATGAAATTGTGTTAACGCGTAAAGAACTAGGTTGGTCACATGCTGCATTTGAAATACCTGAAGACATTTATGCTGGCTGGAGTGCAAAAGATAAAGGTGCTGCTGCAGAAGCAACATGGAATGATAAATTTGCGGCTTACAAAAAAGCGAATCCAAAGCTGGCTGCAGATTTTGAACGCCGAATGGCAGGTGATTTACCCGCAAACTGGTCGAAAGATGCTGACAAGTTTATAGCTGATACCAATGCAAAAGCAGAAACAAAAGCAACACGGCAGGCTTCATTAGCATCGATTGAAGGTTATGCTGCAATACTACCAGAAATTTTTGGTGGTTCGGCTGATTTGGGTTGTTCAAATTTAACAGAATGGTCTGGTCATAAACCAATGCGTGCAAATACCCCGAACAGTAATTACATTAATTATGGTGTTCGTGAATTTGCTATGTCAGCCATTATGAATGGTATTGCACTACACGGTGGTTTAATACCATTTGGAGCAACCTTCTTGATGTTCTCGGAATATGCTCGTAATGCGCTTCGAATGTCGGCATTAATGAAAATTCGCAGTATTTTTGTATATTCGCATGACTCTATCGGTCTGGGTGAAGATGGACCAACCCATCAGGCGGTAGAACAAATTCCGACATTACGAATGATTCCAAACATGAACGTATGGCGTCCGTGTGACACCCTTGAAAGTGCGGTGTGTTGGAAGGCCGCAATTGAACGAAAAGATGGTCCTTCGACTTTAATATTTTCACGCCAGGCTTTACCATTTCAAACTCGAACAGCCGATCAAATTGCAAATATTTCCAAAGGCGGTTACATCTTGAAAGATTGTGACGGCACTCCGGACGCTATTATTATTGCAACGGGTTCAGAAGTCGGTTTAGCAATGGATGCAGCAGAAAAATTATCGGGCAAAAAGATCCGGGTTGTATCGATTCCTTCAACCAATGTTTTTGAAGCACAAGACGAAACCTATCGTGAATCTGTGATACCTGCAGCTGTGACCAAACGGGTAGTTGTTGAAGCGGCTGTTACGGGTGGCTGGTACAAATACGCCGGTCTTGATGGCAAGGTTATTGGTATTGATTCTTTTGGTGAATCAGCACCAGCCGGTGAATTATTTAAACACTTCGGTTTCACAGTTGAAAATGTAGTGAAAGCTGTCAAAGACATTTTGTAAAGTTTTTAATAATTATAATTTAAATTTTAATAAATATTTAGGAGA
>JBGMQW010000185.1:0-7120 GCA_048060815.1 Thiohalomonadales bacterium
TTCGTCTATGTTTAGTTCTTTTAATAATTCCATTCTATATTCTCAATAATTAATTTAAAATCAATTTATTAAAATTTGCCTCATACTAAATCGAAGCCATTCCTTCTCCCCCTGAGGGAGAAGGCCAGGATGAGGGGATATTTAAACCACGTCTTATAAATATTAAGATGTCAATATTTTAGAGAACTTATTAAGAATAATACCCCCCAAACCGATTTCCTAAAATATCATCCAACAAAAAACTTTCCTGTGTTACAAACCCGTGATACTGATTAATATTTTTTAACACAAGATCAACAACACTACAAATTCCCGCCGCAGTAGTAATTTGAATTGCCGACCAGGTAACACTATTTATTTCTTTTGGGTAAACTTTTTTCACATAATTTTCTTCAATTAACACCTCATGTTTATGCCCGATAACAGACACATAAATTAACACAACATCCTGTTTTGTTTTGGGCACAGCTTTTTCAAGTATTCTCTTTAAAGTTTCCCGGTCTTTATTTAATTTTAAATCGTTCATTAATAATTTGATCTGTTCGCAGTGCCCCGGGTATCGAATGGTTTTATAATTCATTGTTGTAATTTTGTTTTTATACGTATCAGCTAAAGTACCCAGCCCTCCTGAGGTATTAAAAGCCTCATAGATTAAACCGTCAACCGAGATGGTTTCATAACCTTCAAGTGGCAGTAGTGTGGTTATTTTTTTATCTTCAATGCCATAACAGATATTACCGTATTCATTTATAAGGCCATCTGTAGACCAGGTTAATGAATATTTTAGCGCATTATTTGGATTAACGGGTAAGGCACCGACTCGCATTTTTACCGAGTCAAGTGAGTCAAATTTTTTTATTAATGACTGTGCTGCAATGCTGATAAAACCGGGTGCAAGTCCACATTGTGGAACAAATGGATTTTTATGATTCTGGCTAATTTCTTTTACGTGATTGGTGACCTCAACATCTTCGGTTAAATCAAAATAAGCAGTGTTAGTTTTCCCAGCCGCATTGGCAACAATAGTGTTACAGAAAAAAGGTAAACTGGAAATAACAGCGTCAAATCTTGTAGTTGACATAAGCTCTAATAATAGTTTCTCATCTGTCGCATCAATCGCAATAGCTTTGGTATCTTTTAAGGAATAATCCTTTATGGTTGATTGAACCTGTTTTAAGTCAATATCAGCTAAATGAATATCATAATCTTTACTGGAGCTTAATAAACATGAAATTAATGATCCTATTTTGCCGCAGCCGAGTATTAAAACATTAAATTTAGTCACGAAATTTCCCTAATAGATGTTGTAGAAAATACTATACTTATTAGTATATGCTTTAAAATTAAATTTTCACTATGGCCGAAAAATATACAAAATTTGCACATAAACTTGTTAATGAGTTAATTCAAGTTGATAATAATTGGTTACGTGATGAAGTTGATCACGAAATAGTCACAATAGAGAACGAACAACATCAATTAATTAACTTAAATTTAACACCTTTTGCTTCTGTTAAATGTAATAATATTGCTGAAAATTATTTCGAAGCTGTTAAGTCCATTGATGGATTAATTGATGTTTATAAGCAGATACGAATGGATTTCAATTTCGAATCAGATTTATCTGCATTTTCGATGACTATCTCTGCATATGCGAATGAATTTCTTGATACTATTTTCAGTGAAGCGCGAAAAAACTTATTACCTGATGATGTTGAGTTGATTGTCAACTTTGTTAAAAATCTCGATTGTTATACCGCTGTTAAATCTATTGAATCCTTACTTTACAGTCATTCAGATCTGGAATTATTAAGAATCGCTAAAGCTCAAGACTGGATGGTTCATTTTGATCATCTTGCCATTCGTTGTGGTTCTTCTGCGAATGAGAGCGCGCAACAAGTAGCAAAATTATTAACAGAACAATATGACTATTCACACCCTAAAATAAAGACAGAAAAATTTTATTTATTTAAAGAAGGCTGGAGTGCATACCCATTATATAAGGTATTAACTAACGGCCAGGTATTACGAATATTTGTTGATCAATCTGAAGTTTCGTTTCCAAATCAAATAATCCAGCATTGGAATCAGGTTTACGGTTTTACTGCACATCATTTAGCCTTACGGATTACTAAAGTCGAAGGCGATAAGCGTGTTGCACTACCATTACAGATAATTATTAAATTAATGACAGAACACAATAGAGCGGTTCTCACACCTACAGGTTATTATACTAATGGTTTACTAAGCCAGGTTTTTACCAAACCGGAAAAAAATAAACATATACCGGTTACAATAATGACAGATAAAAAAGCGATATCAAACAAACTTCCGGATATGTTACTCAATGCCAAGTTACTTGAGATTGTTTCCAGAAAAGAAATGAGTGTCAAACTGGCAAAACAATATTATGAACTTTATGATATTGAATACAACTCGAAATCAAATTTACACAGTGCAGTGTACTACCAATATTTTTTACCGGCTCAAGCTGCTCATGTTATAAAATCGTCAATAGAGATTTAAGGTTTTTGAATTGAATTCTTATTATGCAAAGATCACCCATGTAGTGGCAATATATTTCACACCTTTTTCCAATGTTACACCACGATGTTCATGTGTCCAAAACGGTGGAAATAACACCAATTTTCCTCGTTCCGGAGTAATGCGAATATCCTGAAATAAAAATTCAGTTTCACCGCCTGGGCCTGCTACATCATTTAGATACCACACTGCGACTAATTGGCGGTTCATAAAATCATGGCTACCGCCATCAATATGCCAATGGTAATGTTCGCCCGGGTTGGTGCGTTGTATGGCATAACCACTGTCTTTAAAAGGGCCTTTGAAAAAAGCATAGCTTTCTCTAAATTCGCGTACCGCCATTCCTAAAGAATGAAACAAGGCTTTATCAACATCAGCCCAGTGTGATTTATTGCTGACCACCAGATCAGTTGATTTTTTAATACTACGATCTCTATCTGCCGTTTGACCAACTCGACCTTCATACTGATCGTCTTTATTTTCTTCAAATCTTTTTATCATTTCGATGCATAAATCACCGGGTAAAGCATTTTCTTTGGTGAAAATAAAACTGTTATTTTTAATTTCCTGAATACTAGATAATAATTTTGACATTTGTTTTACTGCTTAAATTTAAATGATGGAGCAGGAGGGTATGTTATAATTAAAGAATATTATTCTCAATCATTTCTTCAATTGCAGTACGGGCATCTTTACCGTGTAAGTCATAAAGTTCAATCGCCAGCCCAGCTATGTTGAGCCAATGCTTGGTGCTTTTTAACGATAGCTCTAAAATTTTAGTATTATCTTTTGTGTCTAGCCAATATTGGTATGCATTCAATAGCGAAGGAAATAATTCTTTTCGCATTAACGTGAAGTTGGCAAAGTAAAAATGTAAACTCGCAGTTTGATTGTTTTTGATAAGACTCGGTATTGTTGAGAGGGAGTCTGCCAGGTGATCACGAACAGCCCGAAGCATAATCTCAGCTTTACAACGGGGTAGCGATAGTAACAACTCATGCCATCTTGAATCCAGCATTTCACCCGCTTTTATTTCGCCAATTTCATGTAATATGGTGGATTCGATTTCAACTGTTGTCATCTCATCTAATGCTGTTTCGAGATTGTTATTAAAGTCATAGAAATTAAGCGCGCGTTCCATGGCATTTTTGGGTTTATTCCAGCGCCAGGTTTCGAGTTTTTCCCATAACATTCTTCTTAATGATTCACGTCGTATGAAAATATCAGTGCCAATTGACATTGCAGGGTAGGCAGACAACTCACGCGCAAATTCTTTGTTACTGATATAAATATTATAACCATTGAAGGTCTTGTGCTGTTCCAGCTCGCCTAAAAAGAAATGGGGTCTTGCCTGTTGGCCGAGTCCTGCGCTATAGATGTAACCGTTTGGAACTAAATGTTGATTAACTTTTTTAGTATCAAATGGATCAATTTCATCATTATTGATTTCGAGCAGATTAAATTCTTTGTCTTCTAAATTTGACCATAATTCTTCACGTTTAATCAACCATTGACCCACTTCGGATTGCGGTAAACTCGATGAATAAGTAAAACCTTTTTCCCAACGAAAATACTCGCGCATTTTTAATAAATAGATACAAAGTGTAAAATTACCGGCGTATTTAGCGTCTGCAATATTACAGTTATGCTGAATATTGGATAAAATTGATTTAATGTCAAATGCTGTAGTATTTTGAAATGCCATATATAAACTCAGCCAACTAAAGTATCAGAAAATGCATGCGGTACACCATACTAAAATAGATACTCTTTTTATGCTAGCATGCGTCTACTATAAGTGCCACAAAGACCCTTAATAGCTAATGGTTTATTGTCGAATTTTATTAACAATTTATTATCGAGGTTACAAAAGTTGCGAGTTAAGAGTCGTTGGTTTAAAAAAGATAAGGAGCATTCTATTGAAGAAACTGCCGCTGCGTTAGCGTTTATTATTTGGCGTATTGGTTCCAATGGTATACTTAATTTGGAAAATGAAAATTTTCAAACTGATACGAATAAACAACGACTTGAGGTAATTACCGAGTTTCTGTGCTTTGTTGCACATATAACAGATAGATTAACTATTGAGTTTTACACTACCGAAGAACGAAATAAATTCATGACAGAATTAGCCATGAAACTTGCAAAACATTATGAAGATAATATGGTCGATGCAGTAGGCGCAGGAAAATATCAAATGGATTTTGTTAAAATTTTGAATGAACGATTGTCAGCCTATTCCGAGTTTAATTTTGCAGATGGTAAACCCAGTTTTCCAATGTTACGTTGTTTTGGCGGTTATGTGACCGATGTAATGGGCGATCGAGCGAATAAGTGGATTACAACTCAAATCATTGATATTGAGGCACCTGATGCGATAGATTCGTTGATGAAAGCAATGAAGAACTTTTATCCGGAAATTATCGCTGATCTGAAGAAATAAGATTTTAAAATTAAAGAAGGCAGTTTTGAAAACTGCCTTTTTAAAATCGAAAACTTTAAGGGCTTATCAAAAGTATACTTTTGATGATAATTCTAACTTTACTTAGCCCACTTACCGAAATTTTCTGTGCTTTTGCTATGACCATCTTCATAACCGGCAGTATAGGCTTCTGTCACACGTTGTTCTTCGCGTTCAGGGTTATGTAAATAACCGCCTTCCCAGCCAAGTATATACTCATCTTGAACATTCATTTCTTCCATTTTAGTTACTGCATCATAATATTCTTGGTTCATGGTTTTTTCCTCTATTTACAACAAGTTTTTAAATTAACGTAATATATCAATAAATTCAGTTACTTAAAGTCTTTTTAAGACTTTTCCTGAATCTAATACTGAGCGAACAAATGTTGCTGCTTCACCCAGTGTGGAATACTTTCCAATGTGTTTTAAGCAAATGGATGCTGAATATACCAAACTATCATATGCAGGCCCAGTTTTACCGCTTAATGCGGCTTTACCGCACTCTGCCGCGTATTCTGCAACAGCTTTAACATCATATTCATTGGCAATATCATCTGCTTGTTCCGATTTCTTCATATTAGAAGGAATTGGTACTGCTCTGGTTTCCTGCTGAATTTGGCAATCATTCGGATCAATCTTGATGCTGCTTTCTGCACCTTTATCATGATAAAAGTGAATTTTTGCTTCTTGTTTCAATGATGGAATAATTCCACCTTCAACACCACGCACAATGATGGCACTATCAAAATCTGAATATCGAGCTAATTCGGCATAAATTGGCGGATAAGCTTTATGGACATAACCTGTTAATAAATGCGTTTTCGATTTAGCTCTAATGGGTCCTGTTAATACTTCAACTGTGGTAATCACAGGACGTTTTACAATTCTTTGTCGTAATGAGACCAGATCATGTAATGCCGGTGTTGAATCTTTTTGGTCAACATATGCCCAGCCAATATCCGGATCTTCAATTCGTTTTGCTGCAGCTTCAGGGCTTAAATCAACGTTTAAACCTGATGCACGTAATACCATACGGTGAGTCACACCATATTTCGGTCCGACAGATTCCAGACCATGAGATACTGCGGGTAAACCACATTCCGCGAGTAATGCCGGTAAAAATGCCGATACTGGTACACCACGAGAATAACCATCGTAGGGATCAGCGATATCAATTAATTCATCAACCTCAGCCGTGACAATATTACAAACGTCTTTAATAGCATGTAATATGCCTTTGTTTTCAGCATCAGTTTCACGTTTCATACGTAACGCAATCAAAAAAACAGCGGCTTGTACCGGGTCCGCATTATCTTGCAATATTGCTGACATTGCCTGATGAGCTTCTTCCAAACTCAAATCTTTACTGTACTCAGGCCCGGTGGCTACTTTTTGGATACATTGGCGTAAGGCATTTGGATTTATCATAAGTACTTATCACTTTACTAATACTGCGGCGCAAGTCTACCGAGCCACAAAAAGGCTTTCTATATCCCTATAGAGGGGGATAAATCATTCCTATGTCATTGATATTGTTAAAACCACTCACTTTAGAGATATAACCATAGTCGAATAGAACGCGCTACTATTCGCTCTCATTCAATTGACTTAACCATATGATTTAAAAGGTTAATTTTTATGGTCAATTTCATTACAATAACACAAATTAAATTTCAGGGTGATTAAAATGGCAGTAGAAGATGATATCGATTATGCGAGTGGTATGTCAGCATTTGAATCAAAACATTTTTCACAAGCAATGCAGTTTTTGAGTGTCTATGCCGAACAAGGTCATGCCGAATCACAACACCGGGTTGCTATCATGTACCAAAATGGATTAGGTATGGCGCAAAATGACGAATTTGCAGTGAAATGGATGCGTAAAGCGGCTGAACAAGGTCATGCTTTGGCGCAACACGGTCTTGGTTTTATGTATATGGAAGGCGAATGTGTCGAAAAAGATGCTGAACAGGCAATACAGTGGTTTAAAAAAGCGGCAGAACAAGGTTTAGCAGGATCACAAACTACCATCGCAATGATGTACGAGCAGGGTAATGGTGTCGAAAAGAATCCCGAAGAAGCGAAGAAATGGTATGCCAAAGCCGGTTTTTAA
>JBGMQW010000186.1:0-7035 GCA_048060815.1 Thiohalomonadales bacterium
CTTGATGTATATAGTGATTGGGTTAAAGCACTTGAAAAATCCGATGTAATAAGATTACTCGATTTTTCTTTTAAACAACAAGGACTATTCAAAGGTGAACGTATTATAAATATTTTAAAAGAAATGATCGGCGATCAAAATATTGAAGACCTACCAATATCCTTTACTGCCGTTGCTACTGATATAAATGAACAAAAAGAAATATGGCTAAATCAAGGTTCTTTATTTGATGCTATTCGTGCTTCCATGGCTATTCCGATGATTTTTACACCATATGATTATATGGGAATGAAACTAGTTGATGGTAGTGTCGTAAACCCAATACCCATAGCACCAACACTTAATGATAAAACGGATATCACAATAGCTGTTGATCCAAATGGAAAATCTGAAAAAGACCTGGTAAGAACAACAATTTTAAAACATAATAATAGTAACAAGAATAGTAATAATATTAATTACAGACAGCGGATAACAGAATTTATTACAGGATTACAAACTAAAACTGAACAAACACAACCTGAATCAATGTCACTTATTGACCTGATTAGTAAAACATCAGAGGCAATGCAAAGTAGAATTACACATTTGCAACTTGCAGCCTATACGCCAGATGTAGTTGTTTCTATTCCAAGAAATATTTGTTCTTTTTATGAATTTAATCGTGCCAAAGAAATAATAAATATCGGTTATGATAAGGCAAATAAGGAATTATCGAGTTTTATCTAACAAATAACATTGATTTAGATCAAACCTGATAAATCATTTTTATGCTATATACTTATATATAGCGTATGCGTTTATCCAAATTGTAAGGCACAAATAATGGAAGCTTTATCAGTGGATATTGGTCAGGAAACCAAACGACTTTTTGAAAAGCTCGGGGGTCTTGGCTGGACCTTAAAAGACTGCGAAACAATCGCAGCAACCACTCTCGAAATAAACAATCTGAAAAAAAAACAAAATACAGTGATATTGGCACATTCCTATCAATCACCTGACATTATGTATGGTGTAGGTGATTTTGTGGGTGACTCGTATGATCTCAGTATCAAAGCTACAAAACATCCTGCTCAAAAAATTATCTTCTGTTCAGTGTATTTTATGGCTGAAACAGCTAAATTGCTTAATCCCGATAAAGAAGTACTGGTTCCACGAGTTGCAGGGTGTTCACTTGCCGATGCCATTAACGCAAAACAAGTGCGTGAATTACGTAAACAATTTCCTGATGCTGGTATCGTTTGTTATATAAATACTTATGCCGAGGTTAAGGCAGAGTGTGATGCCTGTTGTACCTCATCTAATGTCGTTGCGGTTGTTGAAGCAATGCCACAACACGAAATCGTTTTTATTCCCGACAAACTAATGGGGCTTAATTTACAAAACATGACATCAAAAAAAATTATTACCTGGGATGGTACCTGTATAGTACACGAGAGTTTTGATCCTGATACTATCAAAAATATTCGACAACGATTTCCAGGTGTTAAAATTCTCGCTCATCCTGAATGTGCGCCAGAGCTAGTCGCACTGGTCGATTTTGCTGGTGGCACAGCCGCAATGTTGAACTATGTGCGGACTTCATCGGCAAACAGTTTCATGTTAGTAACAGAATGTGGATTGACGGATCGATTTAAAGCCGAAATTAAAAATAAAGAAATTGTAGGTACATGCCTGCTGTGTCCTTACATGAAAGAAATTCAGTTAGACGATATATTAAAAACACTCAAGCAACCTTCATCCGAACAGTTTGTCCACATCGATAAAAAAATTGCTGATCGAGCACGCACCTCATTAGACAAAATGTTTGAACTAGAATCGATTGGTAAGAATTTAATACGAGAACAAAAGTTTGTAAATCATAATTAAACTGAAATTAAGCTGTATTTCTTATTCGTATTTACGCTTTATCATGATTTTTTATAATTCTTAATTTTATAACATTTAGAAGTTTATCATTAAAATATTTTATCGACTTTGGTACGTAATTTAGCTTCTGTTCTATACTTAAAGTATCTCAAGTATTTATGAGAGAGGTGTGATAATGAGAAGCAAACACAATATGAAAATGAAAGCGTTAATTAGTTGTGATATCTGTATGAAAGAAGTTCCTTGTGGTGAATGTAAAGTTTCAGAAGTTGATGACTATGTTATGCATTTCTGTGGGCTGGAATGTTATGATAAATGGCATAAACAAGCAGATAAAGAAAAAATTACTGAAGGTTGAACTATCAATAAAATAAAACCTTAAAAAATAGTAATCGTTTAATTATTAAACTTTTTATCTGAACACGTACCGGATATTTTTACCTCAAATACAACTCAGTTGTTATAGCTAAAATGCCCGTGACGTACTCCACTTTGCAGTGAATGGAAAGCTTGGCCGTTAACATGAACCAGGTGCTTATGATCACCTGCTTCAAAATAGACGTTAGCAAGTGAGGATAATTGATCGTCCAGGAAAGTCTCCAAACCGTATACCGAACCTAGTGGTGGGATCGCACCCGGATCACAATCTGCAAATAATTTTTCTACTTCTGATTCGTCAGCCAGTATAAATTCCCTGTTGGTTTCCTTCTTTAATGCACGAAGTTTGAGCCAGCTACTGCCGGGAATAACAACCATGGCGTAGTCATCCAGGTTTTCGACAATCACTGCTTTGGCAATGTGGTCTTCTGATATATGTGCTGCCAAAGCAGCCTCATGGCTAGTATACGTTTTTGGATGTGGAACCAGCTCATAATTAATATGGTGTTCTAATAAATAATATTCTATTGATTTAGCTATAGACATCACTCATACCTCCAAAATTAAATGGTTTAATCACTGTTACATTTGTCTGATATTATTAGTATAGAGTTCAAAATAGCGACTTACCATGGTTTACAACCAATTTGCGAAAATGTCCCTCACCGCATTTTCTGCAAGATCGACTATACTCAGTGTAGTAATACTACGATTTAAAAGTGCTAGATGTGTTGGAATTACACTAAATAGGTGTATCAATAATGACTGAAATTAAAATGACTGATGTCACTATTCATATTGATAAAGAAACCAATGCTGATAATCGTACTAAAGTCGAGACCGCATTACGCGAACTTAACGGTGTGCTTAGTGTGAACATAACTAACGAAAAAAACCATCTGTTGATGGTCGAATACAACCCGGAGGTTACTAACTCTACACATATATTGATAACTGTGCGCGAACTAGTCGGTCACGCTGAGATGATTGGTTTGTAAAAACAATTTGACATTATTACGGATCTAAATCATATACTAAGTTGGCACGTTTTGTGATTATGAGATAAGAAAAGATAAAGACTTTATAAATCAAGGTAAGCCAACCATGCTTAACCGATTAAAATATTTTGTTATTATACCGTTAGTTATTAGCTTTGCTGTACTTTTCATTACAGTTAACAGCGAAGGCGCAGGTCGGCCCATTTTCCAGATAACAATTGAAGGTGCCATTGGTCCTGCTACAGATGATTATGTTATGCGGGCACTACAAAAAGCGATTAAACAACAAGCCGAGCTGGTTTTAATTATTATGGATACCCCGGGTGGTCTGGATACGGCTATGCGGGGAATCATCAAAAACATCTCAAATTCACCTGTACCGATTGTAAGTTATGTTGCACCAACCGGAGCACGTGCGGCTAGTGCTGGTACTTATATTCTCTATGCAAGTCATATCGCGGCCATGGCACCAGGCACAAATCTGGGCGCTGCTACACCGGTACAAATCGGTAGTACACCATCAAGTACAGACGATAAAACCAATAGCGAAAAACCTAAAGCCAATGCCATGAAGCAAAAGGTGATCAATGATGCCGTTGCTTATATCCGTAGTCTGGCTCAGCTTCGTGGACGAAATGAGGAATGGGCTGAAAAGGCAGTGCGTGAAGCTGCGAGCTTGCCTGCCCATGATGCATTAAAACTGAAAGTGATCGATGTTGTCGCTATCAGTATAACCGATTTGTTAAAACAAATTGATGGACGCGAGATTTTAGTACAAGGGTATAAACGCATTTTACAAACCAGTGGTTCAAACATCCAGCAACTCGAACCGGACTGGCGTAGTCGATTTCTGAATGTGATTACCAATCCCAATATTGCCTATATTCTAATGTTGATCGGTATCTATGGTCTAATTCTCGAATTTTATAATCCCGGTGTTATTGTTCCGGGTACTATCGGAGCAATATCACTGTTACTGGCGCTCTATGCTTTTCAACTATTACCTGTCAGCTATGCTGGTATGGCTTTGATTTTGTTGGGTGTGGCGTTAATGGTTGGTGAGGCCTATGCCCCCAGCTTCGGGATGCTGGGGATTGGTGGAGTGATCGCTTTTGTATTTGGCTCGATCATCCTTATCGATACCGAAGTTCCAGGTTTTGGAATTGATATCTCGGTGATTGCGACATTTGCAGTACTTAGTGTAGTGTTATTTGTTTTTGTTGCAGGTATGGCTATCAAAGCACAGCGTCGCCCGGTAGTTAGCGGTCTGGATGAGTTGCTCGGTGGTAAAGCCATCGTGGTGGATGATTTTGAGCATCAGGGAAAAGTCACTATCCACAGTGAAGTCTGGAACGCACAGAGTGCTATTCCGTTACATAAAGACCAACAGGTTATTGTTACTCATATAAAAGGTTTAATTCTGACAGTTGAACCTAATGATAATCCAATAAAGGAGGAACAAACATGACTACTTATGCGTTATATATTGTTATTGTATTAATTGTGGCATTCCTACTCAGCGCTATTAAAATCCTGCGTGAGTACCAACGAGCTGTCGTTTTCCAGTTAGGTCGTTTTTGGAGTGTAAAAGGACCTGGTTTTATCATCATTATCCCTCTTGTTCAACAAATGGTCAGGGTTGATCTGCGCACCATTGTCATGGATGTGCCAAGTCAGGATGTCATTTCACGTGATAATGTTTCGGTTAAGGTCAATGCTGTGGTTTACTTTCGTGTCATTGAACCTGACAAGGCGATTATTCAGGTTGAAAACTTTTATATGGCAACCAGTCAGTTAGCACAAACAACCTTGCGTTCAGTACTCGGGCAACATGAGTTAGATGAAATGTTGGCAGAACGGGAACGATTAAATTCCGATGTACAAAACATTCTTGATAAGCAAACAGATGCCTGGGGCATCAAGGTAAGTAATGTCGAGATCAAACATGTGGATCTTAACGAAAACATGGTGCGAGCTATTGCCAAACAAGCTGAAGCCGAGCGTACCCGTCGTGCAAAAGTGATCCACGCCGAAGGTGAAATGCAGGCAGCACAAAAATTACTGGAAGCAGCCAAAATACTCTCTCAACAACCTCAGGCATTACAATTACGTTATCTACAAACCCTCACTGAAATTGCAGGAGAACGAACGAATACAATTGTTTTTCCATTACCAATGGATTTGGTAAACAAGATTATGGATAAAATAAATTTTAAAGAATAAACTGATGAAAAAAAAACTCAAACAAATGCTCAAACAAATTGACGATGAAGCCAATTACACCATCGCCTACACTGGAAGAGATAAATTCAGTAAACGTGTTATGGATGTTATGGCAGTGGTCGATCGGGAAAAATTTGTACCAAAGTCATTGAGACTTTTAGCCTATGAAAATGGGCCACTAACAATTGGTTATGGCCAAACTATTTCACAACCCTACATTGTGGCATGTATGACCGACTTTCTTGAACTTACTCCGGAAAGTATTGTATTGGAAATTGGTACGGGTTCCGGTTATCAGGCAGCAATTCTTTCCCGTCTCGCAAAAACAGTTTATACCATTGAAAAGATCAGAGAACTCTACAACTCCGCCACAAAATTACTAAAAGATCTGAATTATAATAATATCGAAACCCGTTGTAGTAATGGTTATTATGGTTGGCAAGATAAAGCGCCATTTGATGCGATTATGGTAACGGCAGCTGCCACGCATGTGCCACCTGCATTAATCGAACAACTTAAACCCGGTGGCCGAATGTTAGTGCCGGTGGGTTTACCGTCTTTACATCAGGAACTATTACTCGTTAGAAAACATCGAGATGGCACAAGTAGCACAGAATCAATTCTGGATGTTGCGTTTGTGCCATTGGTGATAGATGATCGTAAACCTGAATTACTCAGTTGAGCTAGCATTTGGTTTTGGTTCCGCTTTCTTAACACGTATTGTGTTACCGGCAATGTCTTTACCATTAAGCATTTTCATTGCAGCTTTAGCATCACCTGTTTTCGGCATTTCGACAAAGCCAAAGCCTTTAGAGCCGCCCGTGGCTTTATCCTTAACCAACGAACAAGATTGTACAGTACCAAAAGCCTCAAAGAGGTTAAGAAGTTCTGTTTCTGTGGTACTACGGGCAAGGTTACGTATTAAAAGTTTCATTAGACCACCAATTTATTTATTGTATATTATAATACAGATACGAGTGTAATAATGAAGATAATCGATAGGAAATAATTATAGAGTGATTTTTTGGCAAAAAAAAGTCAGGTTTGATAAACCTGACTTTTAATTAACTCTATAAGCTTACTACTTTATTACATTGCAGGAACTGTTCCAGTACCAGGAGTTACAGGTGGTACATCTTTACGGACAATTAAAATAGCAGTGATAACACCAGCATTATCAATAGCTTTTATTTCAAGATAATCATTAACTAATACAGCTTCTAAATTGAATGCTGGATCTGCTATAACTGATTGATCATTCATAATAGTTTTGATATCAACATTTACCACGGTTCCATCAGCAAGTTTGAGTGTACCAGCCTTTGGCCCAGTTGGAGAAACAGTTGTTACTGTATCTTTAAATTCAACTCTGGTCATGCCTGGAGCGAGTGGGGCATCTTTACGAACAATTAAAACAGCAGTGATAACACCAGCATTATCAATAGCCTTTATTTCAAGATAATCATCAACTTTTACCGCTTCTAAATTGAATGCTTTATCTGCTACAACTGATTGATCATTCATAATAGTTTTGATATCAACATTTACCACGGTTCCATCAGCAAGT
>JBGMQW010000187.1:0-6899 GCA_048060815.1 Thiohalomonadales bacterium
ATGGAAACTACTATGAAAAAAGTACTACGGATAGCACTTACTAGTGCATTAGTAATGGGTGTTGCAGGACAAGCTATTGCAGCAGACATTAAATCATCAAAACAAAAAACCAGTTATGCTATTGGTGTCAACATGTCAGCTAACCTGAAAACACTGGGTTCAGAAATAGATATTGATGCATTAGTGGAAGGTTTGTCACAAAGCATGAAAGGCTCAAAATTAAAAATGACTGATGAAGAAATGAAAAAAACATTAGTGGCCTTTCAGGAAAAAATTACCAAGAAACGTACCGAAGCTCAAGGTCAAGTTAAAACGGCTAATGTCGAAGCAGGTAAAAAGTTTTTGGCTGAGAATAAAAAGAAAAAAGGTGTTATCACAACAAAAAGTGGCTTACAGTATAAAATTATTAAAAGTGGCAGTGGCGGTAAATCTCCGAAACCAACTGAAACAGTAACTACCCATTACCGTGGTACCTTACTTGATGGCACAGAATTTGACAGTTCGTATGCACGAAAAAAACCAACACCACTTCCAGTTAATGGCGTGATCAAAGGTTGGACTGAAGCGTTACAACTGATGAAACCAGGTGATAAATGGAAATTATTTATACCATCCGAACTTGCTTATGGTGATACTGGTCGGCCGCCCGTAATAGCTCCTGGAGCAACATTAATTTTTGAACTTGAATTAATCAAGATTGGTTCGTAAGTTTTTGGGTATTGTAATTCCAGAACGTAAATTTAACTCTGGAATTATTGATGCAAAGATCGAATGGCTTCTGATTTCACATTGTTAAATCAGTCAGTTAGATTAGTAATTTACGTCAAAATGTCTTAATATAGTATTAATGAAATTTTATATTTCATGAGATACGCGTAAAAGCCGGAATTTATTCCGGCTTTTACGATAATTTTAACTATTTAGTTAAAATATACTTGAATTTCCCTCGTTAACCCATTGATTATGATCGATATTTTGTCAATACTATCTATTAGTACACTAGTACAAATGTTAAGATATAGATAACAATAATATTAAGTCCCGGAAAAAGTCGGTTTCGTTCATCTTCGCATTTATACTTATACTTATTGTTATTCTCTAATGAACAAGGCATGTCTTTATGTCTTCAATGAAATACTAGTAAGTTTCGATATAAACCTTAAAAGAAAATAGTCGAAGAGGAACAGTTGAATGAAATTTATCATAGGTGTACTTGTCACTGTTATTTTTACCTGTTCTTCGGCTATGGTTTTGGCTGAATCAAAAAAATCAAAAGCACAAAATTTTAAAGATTTAAGAGCGGATATTTTATCGACCATAACGAGTATAAATGAAATTCGTTTAGTAATGCTTAATTCAGAATTGAACCGTAAAAAGAAAAAAGTACCAAGTGTAAGTGATGCAAAATTATTTTCTAATGTTACAGATAACAATACTACGATTACAGAATTAACGAAAGAAACAAAAAGTAATGATATTCGACTTTCAATATTAGAAAAATCGATTTTTTCAAAAGAAGATAATAATTTTAATGAATATATAACGTCATCTACTACGAAAAAATTTAATGTCAAGTTAGTACAAAGTCGTGAGGAAAATATTGAATGTGATGCAATAACCGATACTTACACTTATGTTCGAAAACCAGATACTAATGATGGCATAGAAATAACTGAAACCATTACACGACTTGATGTTTCCGGAAAAATTTGTTTTCAGCGAGATATTTTAAAAAGAAAAACAGCAACTCAACTTTTATATGTTTCAAGCCAAAATAAAATTTATAATGATTATCCGGTGTATGATAGTGCGATTTATACAAAACCAGTAATAGTTTTAACCTCTAGCATGGAACAAGGTAAATCATTTGGTAGTGGTGGCATTATTACTTACGAATCTAATGGCGTTACCAATACTCTGGTATTTAATAAAGTTTCAACATTACTAGACACAGAAGCTGAAATAACCTTAACTGTAAACCAGGCAGAAAAAACCTATCTTAATTGTCTTATTATCGGAACCAGAAGCAACAGCACTGTCAGCACAGAATGGTATTGTCCGGGTGATGGCCTTGTTAAACGAGTTATTTTTTACCCAAGTGCAGCAAACAAACCTTCAAGAAGTGAAATTTTAACACTTAGAAATATAGAGCAATATTAGAATTTATTAACGAGTGATGAAGAAAGCCATCGAAAATGAATTTTTGTAAAAGATGGAGGCAAGCCACTTACCACATAGTGCCGTATAATCTTAATTAAATTTTACATTCTAAATAGTGAAACACCAATAAAATTTAATAAGACTTATGTAGTACAACAAACGACTTACCCCTATCTCCCCCGCATACTTTCAAAATAACATATTTTATTTATACTATCACTTAAACAAATTCAGGGTTTATAACATTAAACATGAAATCTGTTATTCACCATTACTTCATCGCTGTGACCTTTTTAAAACTACAATAACAAGCAAGGTTTATTACAATAATTTATTAACATCAAATTATGTTTAAAGATGTAATAAATTAAAGCTAATGTTATATGAATAATAAAATATTCGCTTCCCTCATATGGGGGGTAATTTAATTTTTCTTGGCGCTCTTGGCGGTAAAATATTTTGACTTTTTAATAAAATTCACCGTAATAATGAATAATCTTAAAATACAGATACACCCTGAATAGTTACCTTTATTTTACATTTAAAATTTTCAAATCGATAGTTTCGATTGATGTAGTATAGTATTAATTAACAATTTAGCACTCGTAAAATATAAATCACATACTTACATCAATAATAACAATTAATGTATGTTCTGCTTTACACAAAAATATCTTAATTGAACACCGATTCTATGTTTGTTAGACTGAATATCTGATCCAAATTCCTATCTACCCGGCATTTCTGATATGTATTTTAACTGAGCACTTTGTTTATTAGTTTGATATAGAAATTTGGTAAAGTTATTTTGAATAGTATTTACATAACGACATAAATTTCTATAAAAATAAGTTAACTGGTTTTAACTCAAACATGTATAAAAGAAATAAACACAGTACAGTTAAACAGAATGCAGAAGATGCATGGGACTTCCTTAATGTAATTTATGAGACGGCATATGACCCGGGTTTTTGGCCATTGGCACTTGAAGGTATTAAGGTAGAGCTTGATTCATTCGAAGCACAAAATACTTTAGAAAATATAAACATATTACCAATTGCTTCAAATAACATACTAAATAGCCAACGATCGAATAGTAAGGGTTTAACTGACCAACAGAATAGCAGTTTTATACGCCATTTTGATAAAAACCAAAAGGATCCAGAACCATTTAATTTTTCAATGGTAACTGCGAGTGAGATGGAGTTAATTACTAAACTGCAACCACACTTTAAACGAGCCCTTGAACTAAACCGTCATTATCAAGCCTTACAAGAAAAAAGTGATATTACTACAACACTATTAGATAGATTACCACTTGGAATTATTTTTACAGATAACTTTGGAAAAGTAATTACCCAAAATTCCTTTGCAGAAACACTCATTCAGAAAGATTTTGGATTAACAATCAATAAAGGGATTATCCAGGCAACAAATAATAAATTTTCCAAAAAATTATTGATGCATATTGGCAAGGCGCATGAAAATCCAGATTCAAATAAAGATGCTGCGATTATTAGTTTACAGATTCCACAAACCAGTGATCATGCATCATTATCAATTCTGATTACACCGCACATGTTACCCGATACATCTGCTCAACAACAAGGTGTTGTACTTTTTATTGTTTCCGCTAATACTGAATTTGCCATTAACGAAAATGCTTTAAGTTCTTTATTTGGACTAAGTGTCACTGAAGCGATAATTGCAAAACATATTGCATCCGGCAAAACTCTGGCACAATATAGTGACATTTATGGTGTTACTCATCATACTGTTCGCTCTCAGCTTAAATCTATTTTTAAGAAAACCTGTACACATAGTCAAAGCGAATTAAGTAGTCGAGTATTAACCAGCCCAGCAATATTTGTTACTCAACAAAAACACACAAAAACGCAACAAACCAAAACTAACAAGAAAGAGACCTTTCACAACTTTCCTGATAATAAACAGTTTATTGAATTACCTGATGGCCGGACGTTATGTTATGCCGATGTTGGCGATAAAGAAGGTCTACCTGTGGTTATCTGTCATGGTTATTATGGTTGTCGTTTGGAACGCTATCCAGATGATTCTATAGTGACCGAACTGGGTATTCGCTTAATTGTTCCCGATCGTCCAGGGTTTGGTCTATCTACAGCCATGCAATCACAGCAAGGGATAGAATGGTGTCAGGATTTTGAATTTTTGCTTAATCATCTCGGCATTGATAAAACCCATATATTAAGCACCAGCTCAGGCAGTTATTTTGCTCTGAGCTGTGCGCATGAAAAATCGGAACGATTGTCTGGACTGACCTTGGTCAACAGTTTGGCACCTTTTGAATCTGTTAAGGAATTCAATGGTATGATCCCACACGAGAAAATATCATTTGCTATGGCTCGACATACACCTGCTTTATATAAACGATTTGTGGAGTTATGCGTTTTGGGTTTAAGTAAAAATGCGGATTGGTATTTTAATTCAGTAAAAAAATATGGCGGAAACCAGGACAACATCACATTATCGGATAATTCTCTAACCAGTTTTTTAAAACATAAAGCCTTAACTGCTTTAAAACATTCGCATCAGGGTGTAATACAGGAAACATTAATACTGGTTAAACCGTGGAAGATTGACTTAACAAAAATAAATACGCATGTTGAATTATATCATGCAGGAGAACAAGTGGCGGTACCGTCGAGTATGAGTAAAAGACTGGATTCGCTTTTACCCGATAGTTCATTTCACTATTTACTGGATCAAGGAACCTATTGTTTTTATACAAAGTGGAAATCACTTTTGTTATCAATTAAAAATTCTGAAAAGTTATTAAAAAACAATAACGATAAAAGAAATACTTGTTACTTATAATAATAGGAAAATTTATAATGTATCAGTCAAGCACCGATATGGAATTTACCCCGTTTTTTCGCTAATTGAACTTGTTTTTCTCGTTGTTCAAAACGTAGCCGGTCTTCATCGGTTTTTTTATTATAACAGTTGGGACAACTTACACCCTGAATATAATGTTCACTTAGTTTGTCCTGTTCAGTAATGGGTAAACGGCAGGCATAACATTGATTATAGCTGCCTTTTTCCAGCTTATGATCAACACTGACTCTGTTATCAAAAACAAAACATTCGCCTTGCCATAACGATTGTTCTTGTGGAACTTCTTCTAAATATTTTAAAATGCCGCCTTGCAAGTGAAATACATTTTCAAAACCCTGCTCTTTTAGATAGGCTGTTGATTTTTCACAACGGATACCACCCGTACAAAACATGGCAATTTTTTTAGTTTTATCTTCGGGGGTTAATCCATTAATATATTCTGGAAAGTCGCGGAATGTTTCAATACTGGGAATAACAGCATGTTTAAATGAACCAATACTGGTTTCATAATCATTTCGGGTATCAACGACTAATACGTCGGGATCAGAAATAAGTTGATTCCAGTCTTTTGGCTGCACATAAGTACCAACAACTTTGCATGGATCAATTCCTTCGACACCCATTGTAACAATTTCTTTTTTAAGTTTTACTTTCGTTCGATAAAACGGTAATTCGTTATCGTATGAAAACTTGACTTTAACACTGGCAAGCCTTGGGTCTTGTTTAATCCAGCTCAGCAAATTATTGATGCCTTTTTGAGTACCAGCAACTGTGCCATTGATACCTTCATTGGCGAGCAATAAAGTCCCTTTAACGCTGTTCCGGGACATAACATTGAGTAAGGGTTGACGTAAGTCAGAAAAATTTTCGAGACGCACGAAATGATAGAGCGCCGCAACGACATATTGAGACATAATTTCACCTATGTGCTAATTGGAACGTAAATCCAACGCAAATTACAAGAGTTGTTATTATACTGCAATTGCCCAAAATAAATAACTCAGTATTATTCTTCGTTATCAATATTTAACATATTGATTATTAAGACTTATTCTAATTTTTATCACATAATTACAGTTATCACGTACAATATTAGCACTTCATTATATTTATTAAGGAGCAAAGGCAGATAAGTCCACTTAAACTCATTTTATTCTAGATACAATATCAAAAGGCAGTGCAGCATCGAGTATTGCATTAAAAACGCCCGCAGTTTTAGTTGTAGCTGCCAATCACCACCAACGATAGTGACTTTTGTAAATCCTATCCAAAGGGAAATTAATGTTTTTGAGTAACTATTCAGAGTAATAATCTTTGCGGCAAATAATTTTGAATCTATTTTTAATAATTCGCTGAATAGATAAATTTTTGATAAGATAAATTCCGAATATTTATTTGGAGAAAGTTATGTCACAAGAAACGCTTACTGGTAGCTGTTTGTGTGGTCAAATCAGTTATGAAGTCACTGGAGAGTCCAAAAAGTTTTATCATTGTCACTGCCAGCGTTGTCGTAAAGCCTCAGGTACCGGTCACGCCAGCAATATAATGGTAAAATCGGAAAGTTTAGTGTGGCTTAGCGGTGAAGATTTATTACGACGTTATAACGTACCTGACGCAGAACGCTTTTATACGCACTTTTGTAATAACTGTGGTAGTCCAATGCCGCGTGAAATACCGGAAATTGGCATGAAAGTAATTCCTGCAGGCTCATTAGACACCAAGCCATCGATTCAGCCCGGTGCAAGAATATTCTGGGATTCACGAAGTGAATGGTCGTGTAGTGGTGATGCTATAACGACTCATTCTGAACTTCATAACCGAGTTCAGAAGGACGTTCCAGTGGCGCGCCTTGCCAAGTGCCAAAC
>JBGMQW010000188.1:0-6853 GCA_048060815.1 Thiohalomonadales bacterium
TTCAGATAAATTAGTAAAATTCTTGATTCTAAAATATTTTCAATCTATAAATATAAGAATAGTGTTTATTCTTATTCACATTATTTTCAGGAGTATTTGTTATGGCATCTTCTCAAAACGTAAAAAATGACACTGTCTTTGATGAAGAGGGATTTTTAACAGACTCGCAAAACTGGAATGAAGAAATTGCTCAAAACATTGCTTATAATGATGGCATAGGAAAATTAACCCAATACCATTTTTCGGTTATTAAGCATTTACGGGAACATTTTTTCAAAACTGGTTCCGTTACACCGTTACGATTTATCTGCCATGAATCACAACTTGGTTCACATTGTATTCACCAATTGTTTAGCAGCCACGGTATCGAAGCCTGGAAAATTGCGGGTTTGCCTTATCCTGGGGAAGAAGTTAAAACTTATATGTAATAATATCCCCTCACCCCAACCCTCTTCCAGAGGGAGAGGGGGTTAAAATGGTTAAGAAATAAATTCATTACTATCCAATCGATTCACTAGCCGTGCAATTTGAGCCCAGTCGTGGGCGACAATGTCTTGTGCATGCGCGAGATGGTTTCGCAGAGATTCAAATTCTTTAATCACTTTTTTTGCTTGTTTGGCCGATTCAAATCCCAATTGCTCTAATGCATTTTTATTGGAGATGAGAATGCTGGCCTTGTCCGTTAATTGCAGGCAATCTATTAGCCGGCAGTGTAAATTTCGTCGTTGTCTTTCTTGATAAATTTCTATTGCTTTAGTCAAACGCCCGGGAGATAAAAAACTTTTCCAGGATTCATCAGGGTAAATTCTATCGACCAACTTCATCAATGTAGTTTCGATCATTGTCACTAGCCCAAACAACCACATTCTTACCTGTGGTTTGTTTATATCATTGCGGGTAATAACACCTGTAACTTCACCCATAAATGTTACAAAACAGTAGTCATGTCGGGTTAAAACGTGAATGACTATATTCAATTTTGCGCTGCCTTTTATTACCTGATCTACTGTGTAGTGACGCATACTATCACCGCACACCTCACCTTTTAAATCCTGTTGCCTGATAAAACCCTGAACCTGTCCATTTATTCGTATAGTGGCAACACTTTGTTTATGATAGTTGAAAGCACGATCTGCTTTTTTTACCAAAGTGTCACTATCAAATGACAATACTTTTTCGACGATATCTTTAGCTGTAAACAACTCCATAAATTTAGTCTTGAAATTTTCATCTTCAAAACCTGTTATTTTAAATTCTGAGTATTCCACTGGCTCGAAATGTCTTTGTATGGACTGATCGATACCCAGTTTTGCTTCACTTTGTGTTAGTAATTTATTTGCACGTTTTAGTAAAATGGCATCACCTTCTGTTAACACTTCGAGTAATGCGCGCATTTCAGCTAAAAATGTAATTGCAAATTTTTTATCATGGTGAACGATATCAGCACAATTATGAATTAAATCGGCGAGTTTAATTGTTTTTGCGCGTTTTGAAGCTTGAGCCAGATGCAGGCGATCTATTTCTTTACGTGCTGCTCGATTGCCATCCGATGATTTACTAACTTCTGTTAGTTCTTCTACCAGTTCAGTAATTGAAACATTAAATGCGTGCTCGATATCACCCAGGGTTGCAGGTGTATCTTCTATTGTGTCATGTAACCAGGCGGCAGCAATCATTTCTTCATCATCGGTCACTGTTGCAACCAGTTTAGCTACTGCTTCAAGATGTGTTTGATAAGGCAATAAACTGTACTTACGTACATGATTAATTCGTTGGTGTTCTATAGTTGCAAAAGATTTTGCTTGTTCAATTAAATTAGACATTGTTTGTGTTACACAGGATATTGATTATAATAATTTGTAGCATAAATTTTCCTGAAATCAAACAATTGTTTAGTCGTTTTAAATTATTTAAAGGGAAGATTGGCAGCCATGATGCGCTCGGGTCGCCCGATTTCATGTTGTCATTTTCGTTCTTTATAAATGTATTTTGATTTCTTAATTTCTTTTAAGCAGCAAAGAATATTCAAGTCTGGTTTTTATTTTTAGGCATTAATAGTAGTTTAATCGGTAATATACCAAGCATTGATTCTTGAGCTTCGCAGAGTGTCACTAATTCACCACACAACCAGACATACTGATATTGTATTGCATTTAAAGTTTTATGTGAAACTTCAACTACTTGCCAGGAAGTTAATGTTAGTAATTTATCGGGTAATTTACCTGTGTAATTTATAATAAAGTCTTTCAATTTTTTATCTTTACTGGTTTCAATTAAATCTGTAATTTTTTCACTGGCACGTAACAACATTCCGATGTCCTGTACACAGAATTTTGTTTGCTCAATGATAACCGGAGTTAGTGTTGTTTTTTGTTCTTGTTGTTCCTGTTCATAACTTAACAGGCAATCCAATACGAATAAAACATGATTTAAATTACGCATTGTTTCGTTTAACCGACTTATGTCTTGTATTACTGATAGTAATGTATTACAACGTTGTTGCTGTTGTAACGACATGGTTTTTAGTGCAAGCAATATGCGTTGATAAAACAGTGCATCAACCTGTTCTTGCTGCTGCTGTATTTTGTGCAAACGTGTTAATTCTGTTGCTTTCAATTGTTCGATATTTTCAGGATTTGAGTTGTTTAAATAAAACTCTTTAAATTCGATATCGATACCGGATTCTATATAACACTTGCCAAGTGCCATGACCTGGTAACGTTTATTAAGTGTGTAATACGTTTCCTGGTTCTTGCTAAATTTTACTAAATGCTGTCGTAACCAATCGATGGTAGTTTGTAGATCCAACCTCGCCAGTTTTGAATTTGTTGTTTCGTTTAGACTCATCATTCGAAAAAACGAGAAACTATCATTAAAATAACTGTCTAATGCCTTGTAGGTTTTTTCATGTGTTTCCTTTAGTTTTAATACTTGCTGGTTTTCGATAATATATTGCTCGGGCCTTTCAATTCCATTTGCTCGATAATTATATAACGTTACATTATTGCATAACGTATTATAATCTTTAAAAAATAACGCAGCAGGATAATCTTTACTGAATATGGCTTTGTAATCATGTGCCTGTGCATGATCTATACGGTCATTATCGGGAGGATGAGAGTCCCACCAATTACTATCTTCCTGTTGCATACCAGTTTCAATATTTTGTAATGTTTGCCTGTTTAATTCTTTACTTTGTGTGGCAATGGCAGCAGGTATATTTTTGAGTAATTTGTTTTGATCCCACGCTATTAAATTATTATTTGCCACTATATTAGATGCTTCAGACAACACTCGAAGCAGAATTGCATTTTCTCTAAAATGTTCACTACCAGCAATTAAAGCTTCGTAACGATCTGCGTCATATTCCATGTGCCGTGACATGAAACGGGTCGTGCGTAGATTGATATAATATAACAATTTAAATAATTTTCGTGTTATTCCAATACCTAACTTTGCCAGCATGATGGCGATGTAGGCCCAACCAAAATTTTCACTACGTCGCTCCCAGTTTTCGAGACGATCATCCCATGAGTCATGATGAAAGGCACGATCAGCAAACCAGTGATTTACAGTATTAATAAGATAATAAGTAAACATCGCAGAGGGTTGCGCAAAGTGACCAAATTCGTGAGCAAGTATTCCAACCAGTTGTCGTGCATTCATACCGGATACTAATGGCAGCCCAACGGTTAACACGAGTTGACCGCGTAATAATGCGATTAAACCTGCAGCCGAACCGGCCGATGCATTAACATAATTATCAACGTAAATGCTGATCGGTACCGGTACATTAATTCGATCACACATAATTTCGACTAACGAGAACAAACCAGGAGCCTGTTCTGGTTTTATTTCAAAACCACGCCAGTGTTTTCTGCGTGTGAATAACGGTTTGGCCATAAATAAAACTAACACGCTGGCTACAAATGGCGGAATAATAGCTACCAGTACTTTTAGTATAGTACTACCAAGATTATCGAGAATTTGGGGTAACGCGGTTACATAGGAATACACCCCATATACCAGTGCTAGTATTAAACCAAAATAGATTATCGGTGCTAGTAAACTTAAACTTGCAACTGCGATTAGCCCTGCTTTGTAACCCATTTTTGCTGGTTCACGAGGAATATCAGCATAAAATATTTTTTCCAGTTCTATTTTACTGGTGGAGGATGATTGTGGTCTGTTATTTGATGTTGCTAATTGAATAGGCGCTTTTGTGGTTGTTCTGATAGGTCGAAACCCGGTAACAAGTCCGAATTTTAGTAAATTGTTGCATACTTTTTTTGCCTGGCTTACAGTAAGATTATTTTTTAATATAAAACCTTTTCTTAAAACTTTTAGGGCTTGTTGTTCGTTTATTTTAAATTGTTTTTGTAATTTTCCTATAACCTTCTTGCTGCTAAAACCTTCTACCACTTCTCCTTTTGAGACGATAGAATATAATTCAGGTTTATCATTGCTCACAAAGTATAACCTCAGGAAAACGTAAAATGGGAGTTATTTAATAATCAACTGTAAATCGGAATTACCCAGTTGGCCACTTTGTAATCCAGATTAAACTTTATGATACCAATTTTTGACTTCTGATGCGTTACTTATAAGGCAACAATTGCAACTAATCTTGTGAAATTTTCAGTTATATTACTAAATACTAATTTGTTTTTTAATGATAGGGTATATTTTCTACGATCTTAATTTCAGGTTAAATTTCACGCTACTAAGCTTTGTTTTACATCATATAATTCCACGAAAGAGTGTAACGATATTGTGTTTCCATCTGGATACCATGTACCAATTGTGAAATGGGTTTACTGTATTCTAAACCCAATCGGTGACCCGAGCTAAATCGTTTACTAAAGCCTAGTGACAGATCAAGCTCATGTCGGCCGGTGTTTGCTACATCAAATGTTGGTGACATGGATGAATTTATAATTTTACTATCGCGTCCTATAACTTGAGCTTCATCAAATAAATTAATACGGCTTGATATTGAAAAATTATTATTAAATGTTTTTCTGACCCAGGCACTAATTTCAAATTTGTTTCCTAATACATAACCATTATCATTGGCACCGGAATGATAGGCAAAACTCTCTTGAGCTCCCCAGTTAAAACTACTATCGCCACCCTTGAAAGTAACCGATTGAAGAAAATCAAGCGTTCCAGAACCCAGCTGCATTTTATAAGGTGCCTGAATAGTATTTCCATTCATAACGACTTTTTCATCGATACTCCCAGTTGGGATACTGACTCCAAAACTTATTGTCCAGGCATCACTGGCACGTATCATTGCGTTAACAACAGTGTCACTTATTCCTGCTGTTGCCATATCACTATAGGTACTTTTCGTTACCGTGTTGGCATTTCCCATATGCATTACCATGTTCATATCATTTTGCATATAATTAGCCATAACCATCAATGAAGTGGTTTCCGATACGCCATACATTGCTGTTAGCATGTGCATTTTCATGGCCATCTCAACCGGAGCCATTAAGTAATTAAATCCAGCTACGGGAACCAATGGGATATTTCCCATTTGTGTACGTGCCACATCCTCGGTTGTTATCCGGACATTATTTTTTTGCTCTTGAGTACCACTGATTAGACCATCCATAAACATGTTCATGTATTTATAACCGATCATCCAGTTTCCGGATTTATGCTGGTGATGCACGACAATACCGATTTCAGTATTTAATTCATCATCCAGTGTTTCACTTGCAAATTCCTCTACAGCCCAGGGATCAATATTATTATTTTCAGATGATGCTGCTGTTTTTTCATCGTCTTTATTACCCATTTTATGCTTACTATGATCCATTTCCATGGCCTGTACATTTGTTGAATAAACAAACAATCCATAAAACATCAATAACAGTGACAGGAGATAGATATCGGATTTAATATTTGCCATTAAATTTTCCTTAACAATTAACACCATTTCAATATGATTGGTGTGTGATTTTTAAACTAATATCACAATATTATTGCGATAAAGCCTTCCATTGGCTGGCAAACAGCACTTATGTGGGCATATTTCCCACGTAAATTGTAATTTACAGTAATTTTTCAGACAGTCAAGGCCTCGCATTGATGAATTCGATTAAATTAAATATTTTTCCCACAAAACTTTATATTGTGATAGAGGACACATAAAATGTATGTTTATTCGTATATCTTAACTTACTAATATTTCATGGTGCTACTGTTTGCTCCTGTATGAATCACAGGATTAGCCATTAAACAGTAATGAAGTCTGAAAACAAACACGACATTAATCATTCAAAAGGACGAAATTTCAAATGAAAAAAACAGGAAAACACATTCTTGCTATTGTAGCTTCTTTAGCAATCACAATATTAATGGGCAATGCAGCCTGGTCAGACGCATCGTCAAACGATATTTTTATAATAAAAACGACATCGCGCTCGATGACCGAAGTTGTAACTGCGGTAAAATCATTTGCCGAAAAACAAAAATGGGTATATCTCGGTGACTTCAAAGTAAAAAAGGGTAAAGTCATCCTGGTAAAATTCTGTGTAAAAGCGGCTGGTAAAAAAGCCTGGGGAGCAGGACTTAAAGTAAGTGCGATGTTACCTTGTGGCAGTATGGGGGTATATCAAAAAGACGGTAAGACTGAAATATCTTTATTAAACCCAAGCTATATGAATATTTTATATCCTAATCCTAATTTAAAAGCTGCTGCAGATTTACTCGCACCACTTTATAAGGAAATGATGGAGACTATTGTAAAATAAATGCTTTTCTTCCTGGAAATACACTAAGTAGCCTGAACTCGGGATAAGCAAATATAATTTAAATAACAAAATTCAGTAGTTACGTA
>JBGMQW010000189.1:0-6843 GCA_048060815.1 Thiohalomonadales bacterium
ACATATACTAATACCTTAAAAAATGTCGTAGAAGTTTATATAACTTTTATCTAAATCACTATATTACTACTGTATGGGGATAAATCTATATTCCGCTGACAACCGCTTCTGCTACATAGCCGGAGTATACAAATAATAAAACACATGAGGTAATACAGCATGGGCTTACCACAACGAGGTGGTCCAGATTTTTCAGTTGCCGGATTTCTGCTGTTGGCAGCTTTGGGTACATTTATTTGGAATAGCGTTCCACTGGATAGTGCCCGTCCGAATGGAAAAAATAAAATCGATCAGGCTCAATCCCAACACCGAAAAATTTCAGCGAAACTCTGGCAGGATCCATTCTCTGCTTTGTCTGCACATATTCAGATAATAAAAGCTAAAAAACCAGAACAAACAAAAAATAATCAAAAACGAGACAAAAATACTGATGAAATTCAGAACTGTAATCTTAATAGCATAACTGAAAATTCGATACACGAAACAGGTATTAAGAATAAAAGCATTATGGTTATTGCTATTATGCTGAGTCCCGGGAATGAACCTGAAAAAGTAGAAAAACGGCGCAGACGTCGTTATGCTGTAGTATCTGCGTTGGGTGAATCCGGTTTTATTCCTGAAGAAAGTAATACCTTGCATTATTGCAATCTAACAAAGAAGCTTGATGGGAAAGAAATAGGAACCTCAATTACTGTACCTTTTGAATGGTATGTCCCGGATCCCCTGAAATCACAAAATGCTCCTAACCTGCCTATTGCAGATAAGATTTTTGTGATGTGGGTCGAAGAAAACTATTTCGCCGAAAGACCCTTTGGCCGAACCAAGGATCTTGCGGAAACTATCGCAAAAGACTGGCCTACCAAAGATAAACTACCGTACATCTATATCCTGGGACCTGCCCGATCGGATACATTGCGCAAACTCGCTAGTCGGGCAATTCAAGAAAAAATCGATAAAAAATTCTTCGACGGTATTAACGTCAGTGGTCTGCATATTCTATCAGCCACTGCGACAATGGTAGATCAATTACTTGTTCCTAATGGTTTTGACAATAACAAAGGCTATAAAAAGATACAGAATCTATACGAAACATTTTCTCCCAATGATTGTAATACTGTCAAGCCCTGTGTTACTTTTCAACGCACCATCAATACCGATGACGTGCTGGCCCGTTTACTGGTTAATGAGCTCAAGGTGCGTAATAACGACCAGAAATTGACGGGATATATCGCACTGGTCTCGGAGTGGGACACGTCTTTCGGACGTGCCTTGCCAATGACATTTGAGCGTGAATATTGCAAACAACAAATAGAAGATAAAGAAAGTAGAGGCGATAACACTAAATGCGAAGCGATTCTTCGTTTCAGTTATTTACGCGGTATTGACGGGTATATTCCTGGAGTAACCAACAATACCACAAATAAAAATACTACATCTTCTCGCACAAAGAAAAATGAACAAAACAAAAATATAGAAACTAAAATCCACAGGCCAACCGGTACTGGACAATATGATTATCTACGCAGATTAGCGCAGGTAATCCAGCAGCGAAATAAATCACTCCGGGCAGAAGGTAAGGGTAAAATTACGGCCATAGGAATCCTGGGTAGCGATGTATATGACAAACTCCTGATTCTACGAGTATTACGCCCACAATTTCCTAACCTGATATTTTTTACCACGGACCTTGATACTCAATTCCTGCATCCTGCGGAATTTCGCTGGACACGTAATCTGATCATCGCCTCGAGTTTTGGCCTGGCATTAAATCGTGAAATACAGAAAGAAACTCCCCCGTTTCGAAACAGCTACCAGACTTCCATCTTTTTTTCGACTTTGCTCGCAGCAAAATATAATTATCCTTACTCTACCAATCTTTTGAATAAGGTTCCAAATTTTACAGATTTAAAAAACTATAAACAATTAATCGAAAATCAGCCAGGGTTAATATTCGAAGTAGGACGACATAGTGCGGTCTTACTGAACTCCTCAAGCAATAGCCCTGAAACCAGTATTCATCAACAACCGGTAAAAGGAAGTCCAGAATTGACGATGGTTTTATTATTGTTTCTTGCTGTTATACTTATTATGGTGCTGCACCAGACAAAACCCGCAACCGGATGGTTAATTATTGGAACCATGTCAGCACTGGTTATTGTAGCAGGCATTGCATATACAGCCCTATATGTTGGTGACTATCCCGAACCAGTAAGCTTTACTGAAGGCGTTAGTGTATGGCCAACTGAATTTATCCGTTTTGGTGCTTTTAGTCTCAGTGTGTATTTTTTGTGGCGAATGTATCGAGACCTTAAAAATAATTGCAGTCGCATCAGCAGGGATTTTTTCGCTATTAAAAGAGATCCGTTAGTTTCTGGAAAAACGCTAACAGATGCCTGGGAAAAACTGAAATTTTGGGAACCCCTAAAACACTATATTCAGCACCCGCGTTTCCTCCCAATATGGCTCCGGGATGGTGTGTTGGCATTTGTTGCCGTTAACTTCAGTTTGCTATTAAGTAGAATATTTGAAATAAGCAATCCATGGGTAACTCCAGTTTATTTGTTAGTGATATTGGTTTTGTGGTTCTGGCGCATTAATCATTTGAAAAATTTTAAAAGTATAAATGGTTGGTCACTCAAAATGCGTAAGTCACAACCCCAATTTATCGACGACTACTGGGAAAAATACTGTGATGTTGGTGATATAAATAATCGTTGCTATCGCAGTCTTACATTATATTTACTTTACATGTCATTTGCTGTGATGGTATTTCAGATTTTTGGCTTGCCCGAGGTACCGTGTCGTGGTGTTGCCAGTTGTAATATTGACATACTGATGTTAATGATAAGTATCCCTACCATGCTGTTGCTTATTTTCTTTGTACTAGATGAACTACGCTTGAGTATCTTCTGGATTAAAGGACTCAGCAAACATTCTATGGAATGGCGCTCAAGAAAAATTACCACCTACTGCAACACTTTCGAGCTCCATACCGAGGCAGAAAAAAAGTGGGCGACTATGCTGCTAATTGCTGAACGTACATCTGAAATAAGCCGACTGATTTACTATCCATTTTTAATCATTATTATTATGCTTTTATCACGTAACAGTTATTTCGATAAATGGGGTTTCCCACAAGGATTGGCCATTGTCGTTTCCATCAACATCATCCTGCTTATATTGTCTGGAATAAAATTGCGTCGAGTAGCAGAAGCTTATCGATTTGAGGCGATTGAATTTCTAAATCAGAAACTCTTTCATCTTACTGCTCTTACGGAAACCGAAACTACTTCTGGCAAGCAGGATACGATCACCCAATTGGAAATAATCATTCGTCATATCAGTGAATTGAATAATGGTATATTTCAACCATTTCATAGTCAGGCACTGATGCGTGCCAGTTTACTATTACTCGGCGCTATTGGATTAACGGTAGGTGAGTATGCTACTATGTTTAATTGATCTGCGAGATTTATCTATCTAACCTGAGCTGCGTATAAAAGAAATTACAAATAAAAAAATATTTTAATCTTTCCCTTGGCGCTCTTGGCGCCTCAAACGATTTTATTACTTGGTTATGCTTTTAAAATACTAATATTTTATCTCGAGTTCACGTTATTTATTTTTTTTCTGCTCGTCCAAATACAACCATGTCGAAACAACAGTATCCGGGTTAAGGGAAACACTGTCTATGCCCTGCTCGATTAACCATGAAGCAAGGTCTGGATGATCTGACGGTCCCTGGCCACAAATGCCGATGTATTTATTGGCTGCCTTACAAGCAACAATGGCTTTTTGCAGTAATATTTTTACCGCTGGATTTCTCTCATCAAACATCTCGGCTACCAGGTTTGAATCTCGGTCTAATCCCAGAGTTAACTGCGTTAAATCATTTGAGCCTATTGAAAAACCATCAAAGTATTTCAGGAACTGATCGGCAAGTAACGCATTACTCGGGATTTCACACATCATGATAATTCGTAAGTTATTCTCACCCCGTTTTAAATCATTTTGTTCCAATAAATCTATTACATTTTTGGCCTCATCAACAGTTCGTACAAACGGAATCATAATTTCTACATTCGTTAATCCCATTTCATTTCGTACTTTTTTTATAGCATCACATTCCAGGGTAAAACAATCGTTAAAACTCTCAGCGACGTAACGTGATGCACCGCGAAAACCTATCATTGGATTTTCTTCTTTTGGTTCATACAGTGTTCCACCAATCAAATGTTCATACTCATTTGATTTAAAATCAGATAGGCGAACAATAACCGGCTTTGGATCAAACGCGGCAGCAAGCGTTGCGATGCCTTCGGCCAGTTTATCGATGTAAAAATCTGTTGGTGATTTATAACCCGCAATTCGTTTTTTAATTACAGTTCGAATATCTTCAGGAATTGAGTCATATTCTATTAATGCTTTAGGATGAATACCAATGGTATTATTAATAATAAATTCTGTTCGCGCTAAACCAACACCAAAATTTGGTAGAAATTGAAAATCAAAGGCGCGTTCCGGGTTACCGACATTCATCATGATTTTAACGGGTAAATCGGGCATGTTTTGAATATCTAGAACATTAACATCATAATTTAGTTTGCCATCATAAACAAATCCAGTATCACCTTCCGCACAGGATACGGTCACGATACTACCGTTTGTTAAATTTTCCGTGGCATTATTTGTTCCAACAATCGCGGGTATTCCCATCTCGCGTGCAATTATGGCAGCATGACAGGTTCGACCGCCACGGTTGGTGACAATCGCAGCTGCTTTTTTCATGATCGGCTCCCAATCGGGATCGGTCATATCGGTTACCAGTACATCACCTTCATTGACTTTATTTATTTCCGCAATCGAGGAAATTATTTTTACCGTACCATGGCTTATTTTTTGTCCGACACTGCGGCCATCAACCAACACTTTTCCGCGTGTTGTTATGGTGTATTGGGTTAATGTTGTTCCGGATTTTTTACTTTGAACGGTTTCCGGTCGTGCCTGAACAATATAAAGTTGACCATCAATACCATCTTTTGCCCATTCAATATCCATTGGTGCTTTATAATGCTGCTCGATGATTTGAGCGTATTTAGCGAGTTGCTCAACCTCCTTGTCAAATAAGGAAAATTTTTGTTGATCTTCTAAAGAAACATCAACAACCTGTGTCGCTGATGTTTTATCGGTTCCGGAACCAAACACCATTTTAATGGCTTTACTACCCAGTGTTCGTTGTATAATGGCTTTTTTATTATTATTTAGTGCCGGTTTATAAACATAATACTCATCCGGATTGACTGCACCCTGAACAACCATTTCACCCAGACCGTATGCAGAGGTGATAAAAACGACTTTCTCAAAACCGGATTCGGTATCGAGTGAAAACATCACACCGCTACTCGCAAGATCACTGCGGATCATTTTTTGTATTCCGGCTGAAAGTGCGATTTCGGTTTGTGAAAAATTTTGATGGATTCGATAACTAATTGCGCGGTCGTTATATAACGATGCATAGACACTTTTAATTGCACTAAGAATATTATCCAGACCGTGAATGTTCAAAAATGTTTCTTGTTGACCCGCAAATGAGGCATCGGGTAAATCTTCTGCAGTAGCTGAAGATCGTACCGCATAGGTGCTATCGCCATATTTTTGTTCTAATGTCTGATACGCATTTTGTATATCACTTAGAAATTTTTCAGGGAATTGCGCCTCTTCAATCCACTGGCGAATTTTTGAGCCTGCTTTTTGAATAACAATAATATCATTTTCTACCAGATCAGTTAATTCATTCTGTATTTTTCCAGATAAGTTATTAAAATCAAGAAAATGATTAAATGCAGCCGACGTTGTTGCAAAACCTCCCGGCACGATAACCCCGAGCTCAGTCAACTCGGATATCATTTCACCTAATGAGGCATTTTTACCACCGACTTCAGCAACATCGTTGATCCCAATATTTTCAAACCAGGTTACATAGTCGGGCATATTTTTTTCCAGTAATATTACTGCCTATAATTTTAGTTTAGGTTACTATGACATAAAAATGTGAGAATAAAATGAAATATACAGTTTATTATGTTTCTGATCGTACCGCCATTACTGCAGAAGCATTCGGTAAAACATTAATATCACAATTTAAGTCGGTATCTTTTGAACAAACTACGTATCGCTTTATTGACACAAAAGATAAAGCGCAGCAACTCACCCAAGAAATTAATTCAACTGTAACCGAGTCTGCTGATGGTAAAATCATTATATTCAGTACGTTGGTTAATCCAGAATTACGTGAAGTTGTAGAACAAAGCCAGGGCGAATTTTTTGATTTATTTAATCTGGCCATACCAAAACTGGAAAATATTTTTAATACTACCGCCACTTTCGATGCAGGACTGGCACACGGTAGTGCCCAGGATACCGATTATGAGCATCGCATGGATGCTGTTAATTTTACTTTGGGTCATGATGATGGTGCTAGCGTTCAACACTACGACAAAGCCGATATCATTTTAACAGGGGTTTCCAGAAGTGGTAAAACACCGACCTGCCTGTATTTAGCGTTACACTATGGTATTTATGCAGCGAATTATCCATTAACTGAAGAAAATTTAACGAATGATCAACTTCCAACCGAATTACAAAAACACGCTTCACACGTGTTTGCACTCACGATACAAGCAAATCGCTTACAAAAAATCAGAGCATCCCGTTTACCTGATACTGTATATTCATCGTTAAATCAATGTAAACTGGAAATTCGTCAAGCTGAAAAACTGATTACCAAGGCCAATTTCCCGGTACTCGATGTAACCAGTAGTTCAGTTGAAGAAATAGCTACTA
>JBGMQW010000190.1:0-6809 GCA_048060815.1 Thiohalomonadales bacterium
CGATACTCACACCTAAATATTGATGTGCTAGAATATTTCGCATTCCAGATATTTCACTCCATGGTATAGTAGTGAAATCTGCTTTTAGAATTTCAACGACAAAATCAGCTATTACGGATATTACTCAGTCCTATGCACAAGAAATTTGATGTCTGCGACACACATACTCTCCAAATATCCGTATAATTTTTATCTGCAAATCGGTCATTCTATCGAATGAGACATTGAGCTTAAAAAACTTGTGTAAACTCGGCACCCTAAAAAAAGCGTGTTTTAAAATTGATCCGGAAGTAAACTACGAATTTTCTTATTATATGAATTCTGAATGATTTAATTTAAATTACTATTTTTTCAATTAAGTGATAAGGAATAATTTCAATGTCATTGAATAAATCTGTTTCTTCACCACCAAATAAAAGATATTTTTTAGAAATACTTTTATTAATATTAGAGTAATAATTAAGTCCTTTAAAAAACTGTGTTGAAATTGTAGCGGATGATTTAATTTCAATAGCAACGTAGGTATCACTATAATCCAGGATCAAGTCAACTTCGTTACCATTGTTATCTCTAAAATAATACAAATTATTTTGTTGCACATTGTTATAGCGTTTCTTTATAAATTCAGATGTTATAAATGATTCAAAAAGATGTCCTTTTAAAGGATGAGAATCAATATGCTTTATCGATGCTAAACCAACATCATATGTATACTAGTAACTTTTTGTTTAAAAGCAATTAATTGTAGATTGATGTGTTAGCTGTTTCTGATGCCTGACCATTTGAATAAGTTGCCCAAATCAATGTTCTCATATCACTCGTTATAAAATAGTTATTGCATTCTTAATTTCTTCTGCAGTTCCGATGCTAATTAACTTATTGATATTATGCTTAAAACCAACTATTACCTTGTAATTTGAAACTAAACATCCTAAATTACTAGGATGATTAAACGAAAAGTGCGCCAAGATATTGAAAATGCGCTAAATCGTCAACCTGCAGTTGCCATTATCGGGGCGCGCCAGGTTGGTAAAACCACGATTGCGCTTGATATAGCAGAGGATAGAGAATCAGTATATCTTGAGTCATACGAAGATAGAAGTAAGCTTCAGGATCCGATTTTATTCTTCAATCAATATCAAGATAGTCTCATCATCCTTGATGAAATTCACCGTATACCCGAATTATTCCAGACATTGCGTGGTGTGATAGATAAAGACAGACGTAAAGGTAAAAAGACTGGACGATTTTTAATTCTCGGTTCTGCATCACCTGATCTTTTAAAACAATCAGGTGAAAGCCTTGCTGGTCGTATCGCTTATATTGATATGACTCCTCTCACAGCATTAGAAATTAAACCGGATGATTTTATGGTTAAGAGGCGGGTTTCCGGATAGTTATTTAAGCAATACCGAGCAAAATAGCTTTTTAACAAGAAAAGATTTTATCCGGACTTATTTAGTGCGTGACATTCCACAATTTGCTCCCCGCTTCCCTGCTAAAACTGTAGAACGATTATGGATGATGTTGGCGCACTGTCAAAGTAATATGCTAAATGCCTCTAAATTTGCTTCCAATCTCGCTATTGCGACCAAAACTGTTGGTTATTACATCGACTTATTAGTGGACTTGTTATTGCTCCGACGGCTTAAGCCCTATCATGCAAATATTGGTAAACGACTTGTTAAAACTCCAAAAATCTTCATCAGAGATAGCGGATTACTACACGCTCTTCTGGGAATTAGTGATTACCAATCGCTTGCTGGTCATCCTGTTTTTGGTGCAAGCTGGGAAAGTTTTGTGATTGAAAACATCTTATCTGTTGTACCGATTAGCACAAAACCAAGCTTTTACCGTACATCCGCAGGTGCCGAAATAGACCTTTTGCTTGAAATGCCAAACAGTAATATTTGGGCGATTGAAATAAAAAGTGGTCTCACCGCCAAACCAAGCAAAGGTTTTTACATTGCTGTTGAGGATATTAAAGCCACACATTGTTTCATTGTATATGCAGGACAAGAGCATTATCCCATAACCGATACTATTCTAGTCATAAGTCTAACTGAAATCATGAAACGGATTGATAAGATTTAATGAAGTTAAGTAGAAAATATAAGCATGGAATATCCTCAGAAGAATAGGACCCATTTTGAGCATTTTGATTCAAAACGAAAAATAAAAAAATAATCGATGTAGTGCCAGGCACCACTAGGGTAATCTATTTTTCATCATCAAAGACAAGATCAATCGAATCATGTTCTGATGTAGTATCAACACGAATTTGTTTTAATTCCGGTACTGTCTTTGCAAGATAGGCGTATGCCGCCGAGATTAATTGTTCTTTATTATTAAGAAAAGAATTGACCAGATGGTTAGTCACATATTGTACCCGCTGCATTTTGTCGGGATTCAAAACTGGTTTACCATTGATCTTAATGCCGTTATCCATATCAGTATCCATCTTTTCCAGAAAACGCCGTTGTATTCCTGCTAGTGGTTTATTACACGCATATTCAATTTTAATTTCACCATTATGAACCAGTAGTAATAATTTACTCATATTTAAAAATTCCAATTAGTTTGTTATTTAACTTTATGGGGTCAGAGCCCTTAAAAGATATTAATCGATAATTTATAAAGGTTTATTCGCACGGCCACGTCTAGCTTGCCCCACTTTACAGTTTAACTTCTTCTCAATTTTATCTTTAAAAGATTGATTACCCAAAGGCACATAATACCGTCCAACATATTGCATCACACGTGTGATACCGTCTTTATTATTGTTAAAGTAAGGTAAAATTAGATACTATTACACAAACTTTATTTACAAGAGAATTGTTTTCTGGCTCTTGTTATCGTTCATCGAGTGATACGGTTAAGTTTGCTATTACATTTATCTTAGCTATCGTTACAACCAATAAGAACTGTAAAATTAGGTTTAATACCACTGCTTCAACTAATTATTTTGGAGATAAGAAGCAATCTTATAAAAATTTGATCAGTATGAGAGTTACATCCTTTAATCTCTAGGTGAATATTTTTTAAAGGGCGGAATTAACGGAAGTTTGATAATTCACAGTATTAAGCGGGCACGGTCTTGCTATGTAATACCCTTGCACGTAATCCACACCGCATTCTTTGAGCATATTTAAAACTTCAACATCTTCAACAAATTCTGCGATTGTTTTTTTACCCAAGGCATGTGAAATTTCAGTGATTGATTTCACAATCGCAAGATCCATTTGGTCGTGTAGTAATTCTTGAATGAATGCGCCGTCTATTTTAATATAATCTACCGGTAAATTTTTTAAATGCGAAAACGAACAGTAACCGCTACCAAAATCATCTAATGCAAATTTACAGCCGTACCAGGTTAATTCTTGAATTAATTTTTGTGCACGTTTAATGTTGTAAATGGCACTGCTTTCGGTAACTTCAAATATTATCGCTCCGGGATTTAAATTGTGACGTTGAATGGATTCCTGGATATCGGTAATTATCGTTTCATCATCAAACGTCTGTCCAGATAAATTAATTGACACACAGGCATCCGGATATTGTTTTATCAGCATTGACATTTGTCGAAGTGCCTCATTAATAACCCAGCGATCAATACTGGGCATTAAGTTAAAGCGTTCGGCCGTTGGTAAAAATGCACCGGGTGCAATGATACTATTGTTCTTATCCGGAAGGCGTATTAACACTTCATACAGTGGTGCCCGAACAGCACGTTCATTTAATAAAGTATACCATAGCTCGCCACTATTCTCTGGTAGCTTATTAAAATTGATATCCGCTATAGCCAACATGGGTTGAAAATATAGTTCAAATTTATTGTGACTCATGGCTTTTTGTAGGCGAGCTGACCAGCCAAGGTCAAGATCCATGGTTGCTTTTTCATCTTCAACTGAGTTGTATATGTGCACTTGATCACGGCCATTTGATTTGGCAACATAACAGGCTATATCCGAATTTGCTAGAACATCACCCGGTGATGTACTGTCTTTGCTGATAATGGCAACACCGATGCTGGCATGAATTTTATATTCACGTCCGAGATATGAAAACTCATAACCGGATAACAGGCTTTGGAATTCTTCGACTGCTTCTTCAAGATGATTTTTATCGACATTACGCATAATCACAGCAAATTCATCACCACCGATTCGTGCTAATAAATCGGTTTGTCGTATTCGTTGATTCATTGTATGACTGAGTTCAATTAACAGTTTATCGCCTGTTGTATGTCCTGCAGTATCATTAATGTATTTAAATCGATCCAGATCAATATACAATAAAGCACTGATTTCATCACTGCGTTTTAAACGACGAACTTCTTCTTCCAGCGCATCTTCAAAATATTTTCGGTTAAATATTTTTGTTAAAGAGTCATGATTCACCTGCCATTTTAGTTCTTCTTCGAGTAACTTTCGTTCTGAGATATCTCTAAATGCGATAACAGCACCTTCAGTCTGACCATCGATTTGTAAGGGAAAAATAGTGAGCTCAACCTGGGTAGGGTTACCATCATAACGAATAAAATGGGTTTCAAGTGCCTCAGTCATTGCGTGATTGGTGATATTGTCATACAGTTCTGTTGCTGTAATTTTGTCAGTTTTAAGTTGTGCGTGTCGTGTGTGTTGGGTGTGGAAAATATCTTGTGGTTTTTTTCCAATTAAACTTTTTCCATCAGCATAACCCAGAATGTTAAGAGCAGTAGGATTTATAAAATTAATTTCGTTATTATTATTAATACCATACACACCATCACCTACTGATGATAATATACCGTTGAGTCTCTTGTGTTCGGTTTCAATTTGTTTTGTACTATGCACACTACGGACTAATGCTGCCACTCTGGCAAGAAATAAATTATCCGATTCATTCTTGAACATGCACTCCACTGCTCCTGCTTGTAATGAATCAGTAATCACTTTGTCGGCATAGGCGCTGGTTAGAATTGCACAAACGATTGATGAACTCACAATGTCGTCTAATAATCGTTTACATAATATATCACCAGTCATTACCGGCATGAAATAATCTAAAATGGCAATGTCGTATTTTGTTGACTTTACTTTTTCCAATGCTTCTTCCGGTGAAGAAACCGCATCAGTGATATAGCCATCACTTACCAACAACCTTCGGAATTTAACACGAGCTGTAGGAGAATCATCAACCAGTAAAATTTTAACCGGATCAAATTCATTATTAGCAATAACAGGAACTGTTAAAGTGTTGGTGGATAATAAGTTATTTAAAGACTCGACGATTTCGGCATAGTTATTCCAAAGCAAAAATCCGGTTCGTTCCCGGCTTGAAGTCCACGCTATTTTTGCGGCTTCTGCTTCGTGTGATAATGCCAGTAATGCAATGTGTTGGTAGCGAGATTCGCATAGTACTGATAATAAATCATCTGCACTGGCGAGCGTGACATTAGGCCAACCTATTATGACTGCAGAATAATCAACCCCCTTGCTATCCTCAAGACACTGTAAGCCGTGATCAAAATCTTTCTCTGCATCAATCTGATAATCATTATCAGCTAACATCTTTAAAAGGACATGTCGTAGAGTAGAGGATTCTTCAATGATAAGAATCTTATGCATAAGGCTCCTGATGAATTTATTTCTAATAGTAGTAACATCGGATAACTAACTAACATTCTTAATGAGGTAGTGAAAATTAAATTACGAAAGAGAGTAATCCATATTTTAAATAAGGGTATAATGTAAGATTATATTTGAGAGAGTTACACCTTCGCCTAACTGCCGGATTTTCTTTTGAATGTTATGCGAGATTATAGAATATTTACCTCGCAAAGTACTTTCAGCCTGTTTTTATCGAGGTAGTGAATGTTTTTAACAAATTTTACGGCTATTTGATGAAAATAAAATGTGCTACGCAAACGTCTTCAAATGAATTATAAGGGCTCTGACCCCTTAAAAAACACACTTATACACCTTGTAACTCCTGGTAATTAGGCATGATAAACAGCATCATTTGGTGTATAATTTATGCATATATAGACAAATGAGATACTATTATGCGAACAACTTTAAATATTGACGATCAATTATTGCATGATGCCCAGCAAATTAGCGGTGTAAAAGAAAAAACCGCATTAGTCAGAGAAGGTTTACGCGCCTTAATTGAGCGTGAAACTGCGCGTCGTCTGGCAAAATTGGGTGGCAGTGAGCCTCAACTACTACCAATTCCAAGAAGACAACCTGATATAACATGATTCTGGTTGATTCATCTGTATGGATTGATCATCTACGACAGTGTGATGATATCCTGGTACATCAGCTAAACAATAATAATGTATTAATGCATCCATTTATTCTGGGTGAGCTAGCCTGTGGCAATGTAAAAAATCGTAATCAAATACTTGAACTGTTCAATAATTTACCAAAATCTGTTGTTGCAACAGACAGTGAAGTTTTATATTTTATTGAGCAATATAATCTGATGGGTACAGGAATTGGTTATATCGACAGCCATTTACTATCAGCAGTTGCATTAACGAATTCAGCTCAATTCTGGACTCGCGATAAACGTTTAAAGGCTATTAGTGATTCATTATCATACAGTTGTGGCTTGAATTGAATTTTAAGGGGTCAGAGCCCTTAAAAGATATTAATCGGTAATTTATAAAGGTTTATTCGGACGGCCACGTCTAGCTTGCCCCACTTTACAGTTTAACTTCTTCTCAATTTTATCTTTAAAAGACTGATTACCGAATGGTGTACCAGTCTGCCATGCTGAACGAATACCATCCAACAGCTCTTTATTTATATGTTCTATAA
>JBGMQW010000191.1:0-6762 GCA_048060815.1 Thiohalomonadales bacterium
AAATTCCATAATTCACCATCATTGTATAAGTACTGCATTTCAGTATCCATCACATCTGCGGCTTCAACCGACTCACCGGACTTGAAGGTTCGCTCAATTACCCGGCCGGTTGATAAATTTCGAATTTTAACCCGGTTAAAAGCTTGACCTTTACCCGGTTTTACAAATTCATTCTCGATTATCGAGCACGGGGCATTATCAAGCATAATTTTAAGACCGCTTCGAAATTCATTGGTACTATACGTTGCCATAGCATCCTCTAGTAATGGATTAAAGATTTGATATGATACACCAAACACCTATAATTTCGCGAGTTTCAAATGCAGTTACAGAGGATCCTGGTACTGATTTATGGCAAAAAGCCCTGAAAAATGCGTTTAGGGATCCCGTTGAACTGTTAAATTTTTTAGGAATTCCCACGGAATTAATCGATAAATCAAAAATTAACACAATATCGTTTCCTATGTTGGTGCCTCGTAGTTTTGCTTTACGTATGACCCCCGGTGATGTAAATGATCCCTTACTACTACAAGTTTTACCGGTTTTAAATGAACTTGAACAAAATTCAAACTATTCATTTGATCCGGTTGGTGATCTCGAGTCAATGAAAATTCCCGGTTTACTCCACAAATATCAGGGCCGGGTATTACTAACTTTAACAGGTGCTTGTGCAATTCATTGCCGATATTGTTTTCGTCGGCATTTTCCTTATTCCAATGCCACAATAACGAGCTCAAACTTGAAGCATATTATCACTTATATCCGTCATGACAACTCGATTAATGAGGTTATCCTGAGTGGTGGCGATCCCTTAAGTTTGTCTGATCGACGCTTACAAGATGTTATCCGTCACATTGAATCGATAAACCACGTAAAGTATCTGCGTTTGCATTCCCGATTACCGATTGTACTACCTGAGAGAATTACTTCAGACTTATTAAATTGTTTAAAAGAAAGCCGATTAACAATAATTTTCGTGATCCACTGCAATCATCCGAATGAAATTAATCAGCTGGTCGAACAACAACTCCATAAAATATCAAATTCTGGTATACGTTTATTAAATCAAAGTGTCCTGTTGCGTAATATTAACGATGATGTTGCTACTCTCGCCAATTTATCGAGAAAATTGTTTGATTTAAATGTTACCCCCTACTATTTACACCTGCTCGATAAAGTTATGGGGGCTCAGCACTTTGACATATCCCGTTCTACCGCTAAAAGTCTTTATGAGGCCTTGCAAAATTGTTTGCCAGGTTATTTAGTGCCAAAGTTAGTACAAGAATTACCAGGTAAACCAAGTAAAACACTTTATATTTAAACAAAATAATAAATACCTGGCCTGTATTCTGCATGTAATTAAGCAATTATCAACAACTTATACTTATAGAAATTCGATATTATCAATATTTACAATGAAATTATCGATTTTAAAATACTATAACAAACTGATGTCAAGTATCACTTTCATAATGTGTGATAGAAGTTTAAAATAGTATCAAATAACTATAAGTCTTAATCTACGTTAGTAGAAATAAGGAAAATCGTGACAAATCCTCAAGAACTCATTACACAAAACTTAAATAAAGCAAATTCAGACAGCTTTGATATTAAACCAAAGAAAGTCGAAGCCTGGATTAAATCATTGCCCATGGCAAATCTTGGTGAAACCTCACGCTTAATTTATAATGCATTAGTAGAAACAAATAAAACCAGATACAACTATCAGGATCGCACTCGATTTCTGGAAATTCTTCAGGAACATTTACATTATATTACTGAAGGAATGCGTAAGCATTTTATTGGTGTGGGATTTCCTTTGCCAGAAAAAAGTAAAAAAGTAGCTACCGCCACCCGTAAAATATATACCGAAATAGCAACAGCTTATAAAATTTCACTTGAAAACATACTCTCAAGTCATTCTTTATTTTCAGATAACCGATTACTTACTTTAATACTACACCGAACAATAACCAGTTTAAGTCGTGAATTATTAACCTCATACCAGACATATGCGCCTTATCGAAAAAATATCTGGTTTGAGATACACAAAATATTTACTATTGCTAAAGATAAAAAATGCCATAGAACTACCGTTAATAATGCGGACCAGGAAATTTTAAAAAAAACCAGCATCAGTGATGAATACAAACGTATTTTGTTAGTATCATTATCATCACCATATTGTTTACGACATGGTGAAATTAATAAAATCTATGCAGCATTGGATCAATGGACAGATCTAATTGATATATTTGAATTTACTAAAAAAGATTCTTCAAAAGGTGTCTTTGCAGTTGATACAAAAAGCGATTTACCGCCACGTTACCTTACAATTAATCCAACTGATTTTAATACTTCTACTGTTTTCTTGATTTCGACAGAACAACTAACTAATAAATTGCGACATGAAATCCGATACAGTGATGATGTCACATCAACAACCCTGATTGGACTCGACATGCAACACCCGGATCTTTCTCATGATTTATTGAGAAAATTATTAAATTATTGGGGACACATCCCTAAAAGAGCATTCCCTCGCTCAGCTAAAAATGAAAAAATAAGTGTCGCAATGGGTTTAAATTCAGCTCACCGAATTATTTTTGAAGCTGCAACAGGCAAAAATAGCAATAAAAACAGAAAAAATGAATTTAATGAACCAGCAAACTTTGAAAGTATCACCGTCCTGGAAAATTCAAAATCTAAAAATGATGTTTGGAATATGGTTTATCCAGCTAGTGACAAGACCAATAATATTATTGAATTTGAATCTGCAACAAAAACAACCATTTCAGATAAACAACTGGAAAAACATTACAGTACTGAAAATTGGGAAATAGTAAATGAGAGTGCCGGTGGTTATTGTATTAGTTGCAGCAATGGCTGTGCCAGTAAGGTTCAAGTTGGAGAACTCATCGGTATTCGTCGTAGTGGTGATGGTCACACCTGGAAATGGGGAGTTGGCACGGTTCGTTGGATGAGATTTTGCAAGGATAATATCCTGCTACTCGGTATTCAAATGATAACACCTGATGCAGCGGCTGTCGGGCTTAGGACGTCAGCCGAAGATGATGTTAATGAAAACTATCATCGGACTTTAATGTTACCGAAATTACAGACTATAAACCAACCAGCTACTTTAATTACCCCCCCCGTCCCTTACCGTGTTGGTAGTAAGGTTGAAATTAAAATTGTAGGCATAAAAATTAAAGTAGAATTAACCAAGCAGCTGGTAAATACCGGTTTATTTGCCCAATTTCAATTTACTCCTGTAAAAGATGAAAAATCCACACAATCTGATATCCAGGATTCGACTACTGATAATATGACTGACAGTGATTGCGAAATTCAGTCAGTATGGACATCAATTTAGTAACTCTGTTAAATTCAAGATATTCAACACCTTGCCGATAGCTTCTATGGTAAATAGTAGGTATTCAGGTTATCCTAGCAATATTGCAGTATGATAATTGTATGGATAATACATGAATATGCCTTACTCATAAACGAGGCACGAAAACAGGTATGGTTGCGTGAACGAAGAAAATTTAATTAAAATTTTATCGCTTTTTGAATCCTCGGAAGAAGCTGAAGCTTTAATCAATATTTTACGTAACAATGGATTAATAATTCGTGATTCACGTGTAGAAGACGAAGAAGATTTACTAATTTCGATTGAAAATGAATCTACTGATTTAATTATTGCAAAGTCAGATAACCCGAATGTTAATCTTAAACAAACGCTGGCAGCTGTACAAAATACTGGTAGAGATCTTCCCCTTATTGTCATTACCCCTCAGGGTAAAGATGACGAAGTATTAGATTTACTCGCGATTGGCGCTAGAGATATTGTACCAATTGATAATTACGAACGATTTAAAGCAATTATTAAGCGTGAAGCTTATGATTTAAAACAACGTCGAGCAGGACGTCGCCATGAAAAATTATTACACGAAGCAGAAAAAAATACTAAATCATTAATTGAGAGTTCGCGTGATGCTATAGCGTATATTCATGAAGGAATGCATATCTATGTCAACCAGGCTTATCTAAAGGTTTTTGGTCATGAAAGTATGGACGATGTTGAAGGAATGTCGATACTGGATATGGTCGATAATGAAGAGCATGCTAAATTTAAAGACTTCCTACGTAAGTATGCCAAGGGTCAGGTTAAAGAAAATAAACTTGAAGTACAAGTAATAAAAGGAAATGGAAGACGCTCCATGGTTACACTCGAATTTACACCCGCCAGTATGGATGGTGAAATTTGCACGCAACTCATCATTCGAGATCAAACTTTAAGTAGTGAATTAGAAAATAAACTTAATGTTCTTAGCCAGCAAGATTTATTAACGGGTCTTTACAATCGAAATTATTTTATAGAACAATTAGACAGGTTCATTGCTCAAACACTTGAAGGAACTGGAAAAGGAGTAATGCTGTTATTTACACTTGATGGCTATAAAAAGATAAAAGAAGAAAATGGTATTTCAGGTAGTGATATGCTACTAGCAGATATAGGTAGTGTATTTAAAGATAAACTAGAAGATCTTGGTGATTTAGCTCGATTTGAAGGACCGATATTTGCGTTATTACTTAAAAATATCGACTCTAAAAAAATCAATCAAATTACAAAAGGGATCTGTCAAATAGTAAATGAGCACTATTCTGATGTTGGCGGAAAATCTATTAATACTACTTGCAGTATTGGAGTAGCATTAATAAATGAAACTACTTCTTCTGCCGAAGAATGCATACTACGTGCAGAAACCGGGATGAAAATTGCCCATAAAGACGGTGGAAATCAAGCGCATTTATTCAATCCAGCCATTGAAGATTTAGAAGAAAATGAACAGGATAATCATTGGAATGCAAAAATTAAACATGCCTTAAGAAATAACAATTTTAAACTATTATTCCAACCCATAGTTAGTCTTCATGGTGAAGCCGGACAACATTATGAAATTTTAATCCGGATGAAAGATGAAGATGGATCAATTATATTACCAAATGACTTTATCCCAACAGCAGACCGTTTAGGGCTTACAATGTATATTGACCGATGGATTTTAGGAAACACCATGGTCACTTTAGCTGAACAAGCTAAAAATAATATACAAACACGATTTTTTATTAAAATTTCTGCAGGCAGTATTGCTGATGATGATTTTTTACCCTGGGTTAGTGAAAGAATCAAAAGCTTACGAATTAATGCCGATGGTCTGGTATTTGAAATTAGTGAAGATACTGCTCTTAATTACCTGAATCGAGTTAAAACAGTAATAACTGGTTTAAAACAATTAAATTGTCGTATCGCAATTGAAAACTTTGGTAAAGAACAAAATGCTTTTCAAGCATTAAAACAACTCGATTTTGATTATATTAAAATACACGGTGATTTAATTAAAAGTTTGGCTAGTAATGTAGAGATGCAGGAACGTGTTAAAGAAATTGCAGAGTTTTGTTCTAATAATAACAAACAAACTATTGCATCATTTGTCGAAAATGCAAATAATCTTGCGGTCCTTTGGCAATGTAGCATTGATTTTATTCAAGGATATTTTTTACAAGAACCCAAAAGTAATTTAAGTTATGACTTTGATGAAGGGTTTTAGTCTAACACATGAGACACCAGACCATCAGCTAACTTTGGCTCAAACCAGGTCGATTTTGGTGGCATCACTTTATTCGCATCCGCAACTGACATTAAATCATCCAAACTTGTTGGAAATAAAGAAAAGGCAATTTTCATTTCACCAGACTGAACACGTTTTTCTAATTCACCCAAACCTCGAATACCACCAACGAAATCAATTCTATTATCAATACGAGGATCTGAAATATTAAATAAAGGTTCAATTAAATTATCTTGTAACAAACTAACATCAAGACATGCGACAGGATCATGTTCCGGGATTAAGTTTGATTTAATTTTTAATCTATACCACTGATTATTTAAATACATTCCAAATATTCCTGCAGCGTTTGGTTTAACCTGTTGATTAGACTTCTCAATATCAAATGACCTGGAGATTTTATCCAAAATTTCCTTTTCATCTAATCCATTTAAATCTTTAATAACACGATTATAATCAAGAATTTTCATTTGATTATCAGGGAAAATAACCGATAAAAAATATTTCGAATTATCGTTATTACGTTTCTTGGCAATTCGAGATGCTGCTGCCGAACGATGATGCCCATCGGCAATATATAAACAATCCATGGAATCAAATGTTTCCGTTATTTTAACAATATCAGTTTCATTATCAATTATCCATATAGAATGGTTTACACCATCATCAGCCGTTAAATCATAAAGCGGTTCATTTTTAACTATTTTTGCAGTAATCTGATCTATAATCGGATTATGCCGGTACGTCAAAAATACTGGTCCAGTTTGAGTATTTAATGCATCAATTTGATTAACCCTGTCATCTTCTTTAACCGGTCGAGTATATTCATGTTTTCTAATTTTATTTGAATCATAATCGGCTACTGATGCTACTCCAACCAGCCCTGTTTGTTCTTGATTACCCATTCTTAATTTATATAAATAATAATTAGGTTTTTCATCTCTGATTAAAATATTATTTTCTATAAGTTTATTCAGATTTTCTAACCCTTTTTGATAAACAGCTGAATCATAAGGATCTGTACCTTCCGGTAAATCTATCTCAGGTTTTGAGATATGTAAGAAGCTATGTGGGCGACCTTTTACTCGCTCACGTGCTTCGGCTGTATTTAATACATCATATG
>JBGMQW010000192.1:0-4017 GCA_048060815.1 Thiohalomonadales bacterium
CTTTTAAATTTTGGTTATAAAGAATTCGACACAAACGATATTTTGCTAGACAGAGAAGATGGCACTATACCCGGCATTACTTTTGCTGCTTCTGGTAATTGGCAACAATGGCTTGCCACTTTAAAACTAACATACAATAAAGGACTTATTGACTACACCGGTCAGTCTCAAAATGGTACCCCGCTTACTTCAAAAACGGATACCCGTATTCTGGATTATTCTTTTAGTATTGGTCAGTGGATAAAATATAATAATTCAAATCGCTTATCAATTTTCGCAGGATACGGTCAACACTCCTGGCAACGCAATATTCGTTCAACAACAACAAATAATGGTGCAGCCATTTCCGGTTTAAACGAAAAGTACTACTGGAATTATTTATTGATTGGAACAAACATTGAAATTTTAATCAAACCGAAAAGTCACTGGATTATCGAGCTACAATACAATCACATGTTGGATGCAGAAATCGATGTTGAGTTAACTGGCTTTGATCCTATTACTTTAAACCTCGGTAAAAAGTTCGGCATACGGATTGCCAGTCCTTATGGCTATAAAATTGATGATGCTCTATCAATTAAACTAGAACCTTTCTATGAATATTGGGAACTTGAGCGTGGCGAGCCAGAGCGTTTACGTGTGAATGGTATCGTTTCAAGTTTGAGTATTGTCGAACCCGCAAGTAATACACAAAATTTTGGTCTTAATTTTTTAATCACCCAAAAATTCTAAAGAGAATAATTACAATTCACTGTGAATTAAACCCCGTATCTATACAAAACACACCAGATTTTGCTAAGACGCTATAAAACATCACTATTAATACTATTTCATCAACAATAGTATGTAAATACTTGAAATATATAGACTGATTTTTTGGTACTAGAACACATTTTTAATTTAAGTAGTGTTTTAAAGTGACGCTATATTAAGTACCAATTAACTTTTGATATCCCTTAAATTGACGAGACTATTATGACTAATTTCAATAATGTAATTATTGCTGTTCTTCTCAGCATTAGCATTTCATCGTTATCAGCTGCTGAAAAACTAAATGAAGGTAAAACTCTAATTTGGGCAGGTTGTGGTATTACAAAAAAAGCGTTTATGAAAGAATTAGCGCAAGCTTATGAGAAAAAAACGGGAATCAAAATTGTATTAAACGGTGGTGGTGCAACCAAAGGTATACGCCAAGCCGCAGCTGGTAAAATCCATATTGGCGGTGCTTGTCGCGTTTCATTGCCATCTAACTCACTTGAGCGAAATGCCCACCAAATTCCGGTTGCCTGGGATGCCTTAGTAGTAATCGTTAATAAAAATAACCCCGTCAGTTCAATTACATTGAGACAATTAAGAGATGTTTATCTTGGTAAGGTAACAAACTGGAATCAACTGGGTGGTAATAATCAGAAAATAGAATTGTATAGCCGTAAAAGCAAATTGTCGGGTGTTGGTAGAACATTACGTGAACTTGTTTTTGCGAATTATAATCAAGACTTTAAAAATGTAAAATACAAGGTGAAATCATCCGGTCCATTGGAAAAAGGCATTGTTAAAAATATCAGAGGTATCGGTACTACTGGCATTAGCAGTGCAAAAAAACGAGATGTGAAAATTTTAAAATTAAATGGTATTGAACCTAGCTATGCCAATATTAAGAATGGTTCATATCTTATCTACCGCCCTTTATATCTGGTTAGACCTATTGGCGATACAAATAAAATGGTTTCAGACTTTATTAAATATGCATTAAGCAGAGAGGGTAAAAAAGTAATTCGAAAAGCAGGCACAGTGCCTTACGCTGATGCGATGGTACTGGTTATGAAACAATTAGAACAATACCGACTAGCCAGTAAAGCAGGTTTAATAAATTAGTTAAAAATTCAGTCAATTTATTGCAGCGTTGTCATCAAGATGACGCTGCATAAGCTCAGAAACTTGCTGTTCACAATCACTTAACTCTAAAAATAATTTCATTACGCGTTCTAAATCATTGGCTTGTGCAATACGTTCAAGTGTTACTAAATCCTGAGGAATATGCAGAGCTCAGATTATTAGAGCTTACTAATACATTAGTTGTGTTGAGTCTGAAATACAAAAGCAACACCAGTATGTGCTGTATATACACAAGATTTATGTGTAGTTTCATAGTATAGAATTAAATCCATTATCAAACCTGCTATTACCTTATCGTCACGAATTTTACTTGCTTTAACCTAACTACCCGACACTTGACGAAGTAATAATCAAGCAACGGTAATATGCTATATTTATAGATACTTTAGTTAAAAACGGCCATAAGCTTTATGGTATATAAATTACTTTTACGAGTTGTATATAGTATTCAACTCGCTTTAATTGCTCAGTTGAGTTATGCCAACCCTTCAGACACACAGTATAAATGCTTGCTTGTGATGTCTTACCATGCAGGGTATGCATGGAATGATGGGATTGAATCAGGCGTTATCCAGACCCTGGGAGACAAGTGCCAGATCAAAAAATTTTACATGGACACCAAACGTAATACCGACAAAATTTTTGCTGAGAAAATGGCTTTAAAGGCAAAAGCAGTTATTGAATCATACCAACCAGACATTGTGATTGCTTCAGATGACAATGCATCACGTTATCTTGTAAAACCCTACTTCAAAAACAGTGAGATGCCTTTTGTTTTTTGTGGTTTAAACTGGACAGGAAAAGAATACGGTTATCCCTACAAAAATGCGACTGGCATGGTAGAAGTTGCTCCAATTCTTCCATTATTAGACATCATAAAAAATACAGTACATGGCGCAAATAATGGAGTTTATCTTTCATCAGATGTCATCACTGAGCATAAAGATTACGAACACTATCAACAAGAATACTCCAAGCATGGTATTAAGTTAAAACCACTGTTTGTTTCAACTATGGCACAGTGGAAAAAAGCATATATTAATGCGCAAAGTGCCGATTTTATTATTATCAATAACTATGCCGGTATCAGTGACTGGAACTCAGATCAAGCAATAATTCATATACAGAAATACAGTCGTAAATTTACAGTCTCTAATTACAAGTGGATGATGCCCTACTCGATGTTTGGGCTTACCAAGAATGCAAAAGAACAAGGACGATGGTCTGCTCTGGTCGCATTAAGTGTTTTAGATGGAGTCGATATATCTACCATTCCAATTACAATCAATAAAGAATGGAATATGTATGTTAATGTTGATTTATTAAAAATTACCAATGTACGTATTAATGAACATATTCTTAGAAGAGCTTCACGACAATGGTAAGTATTAAACATAACTAAAATGAATCTTTCTAATAATAAAATACTGTGGATAGCACCTGTTGTTGGATTAGTCGCAAGTATAGTATTAAGTGTTACTACGTTTCAATATGAGTTGGAAAAAGAACATAGTAGTTTCATTGCTGAATCAAACTTGTTATTTAATAACATAAAAGTATCATTTGATGAACTAGACACTGTCAATAAAAATATTTCACTATTATTTAATACCAGCGATGTAATAAGTGAAAATCGATTTAATTTATTTACTAAACCCACTTTATCTCATTACCCCTTTATTGAGTCAATTTATTACATACCCCGAATTAAAAAAACAGATCTAAAAAAAATTGAACTACAAAAACAAAATATCGGATATACCAGTTTTAAATTTAGAACTTTTCCTGAAGATACATATAGTCCCACACCTAGTGAAAAATATATATTCCCCATAGATTTTGTACAGCCATTTACTGTAATCAACTCGACACTAGTTGGAATGGACATATTAACCTTTAAGCTGGTTCAGAAAGAGATAATGTTGTCAACACAAATGGGAAATACTTTGGTATTTTCTCCGGGAAAAAATATTTTTTATGCATTTAGTTCGTTATATTACGGCAATGAAGTCCCTAATAGTTTTGAAATGAACATAGACAATGTATACGCAATATTAGGATATAAAATATCAACTTCAAAATTACTTAGCTACATTGCTTTCCCTGATAGATACATCCTTA
>JBGMQW010000192.1:4117-5509 GCA_048060815.1 Thiohalomonadales bacterium
CGGCACATCCTGAACGTCAGGTTGATGTTGTTATTGCTTCTGACCTTACAGTAACAGGGGATAAAATATTACTGCATTCAGTAATGGATAACTTACTCAATAATGCCTGGAAATTTACTGAAAAAACAGACAAGGCTCGAATTGAATTTAACAAAAAAACTATTGATAATGAAGATGTATATTTTATAACAGACAATGGAGTCGGGTTTGATATGGCATACGTCAATAAACTATTTAAACCCTTTCAGCGTTTACACGGTAAACAATTTAAAGGCACTGGAATCGGGCTTGCAACGGTAGAACGAATTATTAAACGACATCGTGGTAAAATAACTGTATCTGCAATTCAAAATGAAGGTGCTACTTTCAGCTTTACATTAGGACAAAAATTATCCTAACAAATTAGACTCGACTCATTACTATTTTAAACCTTATGGAATTTACTCCTTGCTGCGTTTAAAACGCGTAACGATACGCGGAATAAATGCCACAACGGCTAGTAACGATAATGCTAATAATGATTTTTGAATTAATCCCTCACCACCGGCGATTGCTTCACGGCCGGCATAACCAAGATAGGTATATGCAAAAGCACCCGGTAACATAAAAATATAAGATGCAATTATATAATGTGATAACTTTATTCGCGTTAAGCCGAGCGCATAATTTAATATATTAAAGGGAAACAATGGTACTAGTCGTACGAATGCTACAAAACGCCAACCTTCACCTTCAACACCCTCTTTAAGTTGTTTTAATCGTCCACCGGTTTTATTTTCGACCCAGTCTGATGCAAGATAACGCGAAATAATAAATGCTAATGTTGCACCGATTGTCGCTCCCGTTAGATTATATAATGTCCCGAGTATCGGACCAAATATTGCACCTCCCGTTAACGTTAAAATAGATCCTGGTAAAAAAAATACTGTACCGATTGCATAAATTAGCATAAATACAATTGGTCCAGCAATACCAGCATTCTTTACCCATTGCTCCATAGTTTCTGCATCGAATAGCTCTCGGTACACAATAGCCAACGTGATGCCAGTTACAACTAATAGAAATATAATCGCGCGTGTAATTTTAATCCGCATCTGAATCACTCCAGTGCCGACGATTGATTGCATAGTCACTAATCTTGCCTTTAAACGGTAACATCAACATTCCCGGTAGCCAATTAACTTGCTTGCTATCATGAAATTTGTGAATACCAATTATCATATCTTTATGTCCGGCTCGCGGTTGATCACGATAGGTTCCAAACAAACGATCCCACCAGGGTAAACTAAAACCAAAGTTACTATTTGCTTCATCATCCTCCACCGAATGATGCACGCGATGCATATCCGGTGTCACCAGCAACAAGCGTAAAACAGAGTCTATGGATTTTGG
>JBGMQW010000192.1:5609-6754 GCA_048060815.1 Thiohalomonadales bacterium
AAAAAGAAACTCATTCGGATCACAGGCTCATTGTTCATAATAAATTCGTTAATACTCATTGGTGCAACCTCGATATTAAGTGTGGCACATACAAACTTACAGTATGTTGTTTATATGCTATACTTATTTCATTAATTAACTAATCAAGTGATTACTTGAATAATAGAATATACGATCCTAAAATAATGTCAAGCAACAATTTTAAACACGATCTTTTCAACCAGTTTGCTCGTGTCGGTAAAGCCCTGGGTAATGGTAACCGATTGGAATTATTAGAGTTTATAGCTCAAGGTGAACGTAGTGTAGAGCAATTGTCAAAAATAGCTGGATTAACGCTTGCTAACACTTCGCAACATTTACAGCATTTACGACAAGCCGGTCTGGTTACCACACGCAAAGAAGGCTTAAAAGTCTATTACAGTATATCGGGCAATGATGTTGTTGAACTATTACAAGCACTACGCCAGGTGTCTGAACGCCATATAGCTGAAGTTGATCGGTTAGTGAATTCATACCTCACCATTAAAGACAATTTGGAGCCGATTCCGCGGTCTGAATTATTATCTCGGGTTCGTGAAGGACTGGTAACAGTTTTAGATGTTCGCCCAGCCGATGAATTTGCAGCCGGTCATGTGCCCGGTGCTGTCAATATTCCACTCCATGAACTCGAACAACGACTTGAAGAACTCGCAAAAGATCAGGAAATTGTCGCCTATTGCCGTGGCCCGCATTGCATACTGGCTTTTGATGCCGTTGCCAGCCTGCGAGAAAAAGGCTTAAATGCCCGCCGCATGGAAGATGGATATCCGGAATGGAAATCTGCTGGTTTACCTGTTGAGCAAACTTAGTCTAAATCCCCTCAATTGGCGTGAATATACTTACTAATCACGCCAAATAAACTATCATAATGGCGTGAATATGCTTAGTAATCACTTCATGAGAAACTTGGGGAAATATCCAAATTGGCCAAAATTTCAATTTCTCAAAATCAACACATAATCATGTTAAAAACTCTAAATTGTTAATAAATTTTTTTTATATTGATAATTTTAGATAAAAATATAATGACTTATACAATTCACTATTAATATTTTTTATTAACAATTCTACGACAATTTTTAACTGATCTATACTTATATCAATAC
>JBGMQW010000193.1:0-6754 GCA_048060815.1 Thiohalomonadales bacterium
GTATCTGCATATTCATCGAGTAAACGGGTATATAAGGCGGGAGTGTTTTCTTCTGAATTGGCTGCTTTTAAATTAGGTAGTGCCGCTTCAAAATAGATGCTCGCCATTTCATATAATTTTTGATCGAAATAAAGTCGAAATAATTCAACAAGTGTTAATACATATGGTCCATTAATGGCTTTTTCCAGTTGATATGATTTTTCAATGTATTCTTCTGCAATTTCAAAATCACAAGTAATGCCGGCAGCGTGGCCAAACTCATAGTAAAATACTGTACGATTCCGATCGGATGCATTGGAAAGGTCCAGGTGTTCAACTGCTTTTTCCCAGGCTTCTCGTGATTCATGCCATTGATCATTGATAGATGCGTTATATCCAGCTTGAGCATATTTTGTGGCGTGTGAAAAATGTGATATTTCAGAACTATCTTCATCTGCATATACCTTAACAGAAAAAATTAAGAAAATAATTAAGGCTGTCGCTTTTTGTAATCGGAATTCCATATCTATCGTTCTCATTTCCATATAAATGCGTCTTTAAAATATCTTTAACTATTCTATAGGCACACGTTTTACTTTTTTCGGTTCTTGTTCCCCTAAACTAATTTATAATTTACCTGTTATTATAATTATTAAACTTATTTAACTACTGCGAGCATTTAAATACGCTTGCTCAGAAACCTTATGCCATTGTGTTACTTGATCTCGATACTTAACAAATGAATCATACACTTTTTTATTAACAGGACTCCTTGTTGCAATATCCTGAATTACTTCATCAGATACATTTCGTAATTCGTTCAAAACGTCTACCGGATATGGTAATAATTTAACGTTATGTTTGTTTACCAATATCTCCAGGGCATCATTATTTCTAGCAGTATATTCTGACAACATATCCAGATTTATAGCTTTACATGCTGTTTGAACAATCGATTCAAGATCAGGTGGTAATGCTTCAAGTGCTTTTTTATTCACAATGGCTTCCAGTGTTGTGCCAGGCTCATGCCATCCCGGATAATAATAATATTTTGCAATTTTATAAAAACCAAAAGCCAAATCATTATAGGGTCCAACCCATTCAGTCGCATCTATCGCACCTGATTGTAGTGATGTGTAGATCTCACCACCCGGCAGGGTCACCGGTGTAGCACCCAGCCTTTTTAAAACTTCTCCCCCTAAACCGGGCATTCGCATTTTTAAACCGGACAAATCATTAATTGTTTTAATTTCTTTATTAAACCAACCACCCATTTGAGTACCAGTATTACCTGCTGCAAAGGGAACTAGATTAAAAGGTGCGTATAATTCCTGCCATAGTTTTAAACCATCACCGTAATACAACCAACCATTCATTTCCTGCGCATTCAAACCAAATGGGACAGTTGAAAAAAATTGTGCTGCTTCAATCTTGCCTTTCCAATAATACGCACCTCCATGCCCCATTTCTGCGGTTCCGTTCGAGACCGCATCAAACACCTCAAATGCAGGTACTAATTCTTTTGCACCATAAACTTTAACCTTAATTCGACCGTTACTCATTTCGGTAATCAAGCTTGCCAGATTATCTGCACCTCTACCTAAACCAGGAAAACCTTTTGGCCAGGTAGTTACCATTTTCCAATTATACGTTTTCTTGGATAATTTATTTGCACTTTTATTAGCGTTATCTTTATTATTGCAAGCGCCCAATAATGTTGAGCCTGCTACTACTCCACCTACTGCTGCTCCTTTAATAAAATCGCGTCTTTTCATTTTGCACCTTTTTCTTATAATTTTTTTATTCTTTATTTATCAGGTTAATAGCGAACAATAGTTATATTTTTCTCGAACAAAGCTAGCTAAATGTTGTTACTGTAGAACCAAATTTTTAACAATAATTATGTTCAATCGCCTGGATATGGTCTAATTTATCTGCCATGCTTAATCCACGTTATTGAACATAATCAATCTAAATAAAATAATTTTTAATAAAAACTGTAACTGTTTATCACTTATTAAACCTTAATTTATAGAGCAATCACTTTGGAAAAAATCCAGCGGCAATTAACTGCAATCTTTGCAATTAGTTACTCTCTTATTCCTGTCATCAGCTTTGCTGTTGGATTAAGTTTGGGCATCATTAGATTAGATATTATACTCCAGACAAATGCGATACTGCTATTAATTGTGACTACGCTTATTATCCTGGCTTTCAGCATTTATTATTTCAGTCGATATACTACACCGTTAAAACAATTACTGCGGTTTAAAAAATATGCCGTATTAAATAAAGTGGATAGTAGTGCTAAACCTATTCATTTGTATTTAACTCGTTTTAACCGACAATACTGGAGTTTGTGTCTACCCTTTATACTACTTTTGCCACTAAGCTATCAAGCTATACGTGACGATCGATTATCCTATGTTGCATCATGGGAAACCCTGCATATTGCTTTTTTAATACTCATTGTAGCTGTTACCGTTGCCCTACCGGGTTATCTACTTTCACTGACACTAATTGTTAAAGCATTACACCTCATTGGCTTAAAAAATAGCCAGGTACGCTTAAAAACCGGGTTGTTGTTAGTTAGTGGTTACACACCTCTTCTCACATCCGCTATCTTTTTGGGTTATTTTTCGTGGAGCCCAAATTCAATTTCTGGTGAAATTATGGTCATCGGACTTTTAACCGGCTCATTTGCATTTATCAACACCAAAATTGTTCTTGCTAGTTTACATTCATCTTTAGTAACAAATAATCCCGTTTTGCTTGAAAAAAAATCAACATCTTATAACTATTTAGCCAGAAATCTTATTCCATATGCCTCAAATAAAATTCGCTCATTAATACAAAACATAAAACATTTATTTACCCGTTTAGGTGAACAAGATTCTTATGTCCAGGCGATTTTCAAACATTCGACCGAAGCAATTATCGTCTCGAGAAGTAATGGTAAAATCGTATTATATAATCCTGCAGCTCAAAAATTATATGGATATAGCGCAAAAGAAATAAAGCAATTATCAATGTCAATATTATTACCTTCCATCATTAATTCGTCTGGTCAGCCCATCGTAATCGCAGATAATATTGAATTGACGGGAAACCAACAGGATGGTTCAACAGTTTCGATAAGTATCAGTATTAGCAAACTTTATTTAAATGATAGAATTTGTTATGCCTATATAGCACAAGATATTTCCAAACGAAAAACCACTGAAGCTTTATTACAAAACGCAGAAGATCGTTACCGAACTTTAGTTGAAACCGCTCATGATCTGGTTTGGAGCATGGATACAAAAGGAATCTGGACATACTTAAATAATGCTGTAACCCGAATCTATGGTTATGAAATAAAAGAAATGATTAACCATAATTTTACAGAATTTCAAGCAGCAGAATCACACCAGGCGGATACAATAGCATTTAAGCAACTACTGTCAGGGGAAGAGTTAGTTCAATATGAAACTATACTAAAACACAAAGACGGTACACAACGTTATATTAGCTTTAATGCAAAACCTGTTTTTGATGACAATAATACTCTACAGTCAATAACGGGTACAGCAAGAGACATAACTGATCAAAAAGCTTATGAATATGAACTAACCTATCAAAGCCAACACGATACATTAACAGGATTATTAAACCGACGTTACTTTCACCAGGAACTAACTCGTGTTATTGCACGTGTAGCACGTAGTGGTATGGAATGCGCATTACTGTATATTGATTTAGACCAATTTAAATATATCAATGACACATTAGGACATGCTGCCGGTGATAAATTATTAATCGAATGCACTAATCTGTTACAAAAAAATACCCGCGATGGAGATATGGTAGCACGTTTTGGTGGTGATGAATTTACAATCCTGCTGTTTAACATTGCTCCAACAAAAGCAGAATCTGTTGCTGAAAATTTACGTGAACTGTTCGATACATATCGTTTTTATCATAAAGGTAAAGCTTACAATGTCACTTGCAGTATTGGCTTATCCATACTCGATAACAACATTACTACTCCAGATGAGGCTTTATCACATGCCGACCTGGCTTGTAATGTCGCCAAAGCACAGGGTCGAAACTGTGTGCACAGGTCCAATAAACGCGATGAAGAAAAAATGGGAATGACCGAGGACATGGGTTGGGCAGCTAGAGTACGCGATGCGTATGAAAATGATAAATTTCAATTAATGTATCAACCAATTTATTCAATTTCAGATAAAAATGTTAAAGATTACGAAGTTTTATTACGAATTCCGTTAAATGATGGTGGTATGATATTACCCGGTGGGTTTATACCTGCCGCCAAACGTTTTGGTCTAATCCATCAGGTTGATAGATGGACTGTTCGAAATGCCATTACTACATTATCTAATTTAAATAATGCGGGGCACTATACCCGTTTCGCAATTAATCTTTCTGGACGTGCATTTGAAGATCAGGAATTACTACCGTTAATTTCTAATTTACTGAGAGAAACCGGATTAGATCCAGAATTATTAACTTTTGAAATTACTGAAACTGAGACCATTGAAAATTTAACATCAGCTACTATTTTTATCACTAAGCTTAAAGACCTTGGTTGTAAATTTGCATTAGACGATTTTGGATCAGGTTTTAGTTCATTTAATTACTTAAAAAATCTACCCGTCGATATTTTAAAGATCGATGGTAGTTTTGTGAAAGCATTGCATAAAACGCATATTGATCAAGCAATGGTTCAGTCCATGAATCAAATTGCACATGCACTCGGTAAAACGACCATTGCTGAATTTGTAGAAAACAACGACACTTTGAGTTTATTAGAAGGTTATGGTGTGGATTATGCACAAGGCCATTATTTAGGTCGCCCGCAGATTGATGTACTAAGTGATATTACAGAACGAAAAGAAAATATAAAAGTATATAAAAACGATATAATTATTCAACACTAACTACAGTTCCTAAATTTTATATAACGTAGCTAACATAATAGTAAATCCAATCCCGATAATAAATGTTAATGGAATTCCAACTCGCATAAAATCTTTAAATTTGTAACCACCGGCGCTGTAGATCAATAAATTAGTCTGATAGCCAATGGGTGTTGCATAACTCATATTAGTACCGAATAAAACGGCTAAAATAAAAGGTTCAAGAGGTGCATTAAGTTGCTGCGCGATATTAACAGCAACCGGAGTACCAATAACAGCTGCGGCAGTATTGGAAACTACATTTGTTAAAATTGACATGAGAAAAATCAAATAAAATAAAATAGTTAAATTTGATAATCCACTGGTAAGCTCAACAAATTGATATGCGAGATAATTAGCGCCACCAGTTTCGATTAACGCATTTCCTATTGCCAAACTCACTACTACGATTAAAATTACCTGAATATTAAGCGCTTCACTAACATCACGCCAACGAACACAACGACTAAGTAACATTAATCCCGCACCGGTAACTGCACTTATGGAAATAGGTAATATATTTAATGCAGCCGCAAGAACGACAGCTACCATTATAGCAACCGATAATGGTGCGCGTTTACTTGAAACAAAATCAACAGTATTATCTAATATTAATAATTTACTGTCTCGTCTTATTGCATTTAAATTTTCACGTGTCCCTTGCACTAATAAAATATCACCACGCTGTAAATTAATATCACTAACATTTTGTTTTATTTTTTCTGTAGGATGATTTAATCGATGTTGTGCCAGTACAAAAATATTAAATCGTTTTGCAAAGCGCGTTTCTTTTAATGAAGAATTATGTAATAAGGACCCATTTGTAACTAAAATTTCAGCCAATATTTGATTATCATCTGAACTAATATAATCTGTTTCGCTAACCTCATCGTTTTTATTTACATTATGAAGATGTCCTCGTAATAAATGTTCATATTCCTTGAGTTGTTCAGCAGTTCCACTAATGAATAAAGCATCTCCCGATTTTAATATTACAGTAGGAAGTGGAATAATAAATTGATTTTCTTTGCGCCTGATTTTGTTAATCTTTACTTCATAATCCAGTTTCTTAAGTGCTTCAGATAATTCAAGGCCAATCACTGGACTGTTGTCCTGTAAAAAAAGTACAGCATTATATATTCGTTGATTTGTGTGTGTTAAATCAATGTCTCTGTCCGGTAACAATAATGGAGCGACTAACCACAGGTACACCAAACCAAATGTTCCAACTATAACTACGGGTAATGCAAAATGAAACATTGAAATCTCGACACCAACAAGATCTTTTGCAATCGAAACAATCAAAATATTTGTCGATGTTCCAATGGTAGTTGCCATACCGCCTATTAGCGTCATTAAACCTACCGGAATAAGTATTTTAGATGGCGATGTTTTATTTTTAATTGCAACACTAATTAAAACGGGAAGTAACATGATAACAATTGGCGTGTTATTTAAAAAACCACTAACGAAAGCACTAACAATCAAGGTTATTAAAAAAGTGCGTTTTGGATGTGTGGCCCAATGTTTTGATAATAATTTAATTAAGGGTTTTAATGCACCGGTACTTTCAATACCTTTACCTAAAATCATCAATGCAGAGATAGCAATAAGGGCATGATGCCCAAACCCTAAAAAAAAATCTGTCGCAATAATTTTAGTGCCATCACGAGCCTCAAATGGGAACAAGCTAAAGATTAGTACCAGAATAATTAAAACGACAAAACTTGAGGTTTCTAATCGTATTTTATCTTGCGCAAATAAAATTAACGAAAACACGGTCAATACAATTACCGCTGCGGCGTGTGGATTTA
>JBGMQW010000194.1:0-6753 GCA_048060815.1 Thiohalomonadales bacterium
TTCTCATATATTCATTATAAGGATAAGTTAGTTTTAATGTAAATGACTATCTTCATTGAGATTGCTATTAATACTTATTGTTCCTGCACGAAATTAAAAAAATGATTTTAATCAGGAATTTTACATATATATTTAAATTATCTTATTATATTTCTCACTTACGTTATTATATTAATGTAGAATAAATAACTATCAAAAAACTTTAAAAAATTTATCCTTAGCATGACATTCGAAGTATCAGAAATAATTGTTTCTCCATGGATACCCTTTGTATGGGGTATACTGGTTGGCCTGGTATTTTCGACTGTTGGTGCAGCCGGAGGTATTTTAGCTTCAGTTGGTTTGATATCGGTTTTAGGTGTACAAAATCCTAACCTCGTAAAACCAATGGCTCAAATGCTAACGCTCATTACACCTTTGATAGCAGTACCACTTTATTTTAAACAATGTCGTCTCGTTATCAGTCTGGCTTTAATACTTGGAGCAGGTGGCATTTTTGGCGCCATAATCGGAAGTTCGCTATCGATTAATCTTTTATCGGATATGAGTATCTTTAAACCAGTATTTGCGGTTCTGACATTATTAATAGCAGCTCAAATAGCCTGGCAAATTTTTCATAAAAAACAAAAGCTGGCTGCACAAACAGATCGTGCTGCAATGAACTTTGAAAATTTAATTGAACAAGGTGGTGATCCCTGTTCGATTGGTGTTAGGCATACACGCTGGTCAATCTTTAAAATTCAATTTAGTTTTGCTAAGGAAATTTTTTCGTATAATCCCATGCTACCATTTTTCACTGGTATGGGAATTGCGATATTCTCGTCGGCATTGGGTGTCGGTGGTGGATTTCTACTAGTACCGTTCATGAGTATTATTATGCGCTTACCCATGTTTATCGTTGCAGCAACTTCAGCACTCGCCATTGCAATTCATTCAGTGACATCAATTTCAAATTATGTACGTCTGGGTATTGAGCTTGATTTTCCGTTACTGGCATTATTATTAACGGGTACTGCTATCGGGTCGGTTATTGGTCCCTATATTAGTAAATATCTGCAAGAAAACTGGTTACGTGGAATATTGTGTTTGGTATTAATTATAATAGGATTGCGTTATCTTTCTGTATTTTAATACAGTAAACTAAATAACCATGAACTCACAACCTGTTAAACAAAAATCACGTATCGGTATTGCTTTGAGTTCCGGTGGTATTAACGGTGTTTATGCGCACACTGGTTTTGTACTTGCGCTCCAGAAGTTAGGTATTAATTTTACTGCAATTACTGGATGCAGTGCCGGTGCTGTCGTTGGCGGTATTCTTGCCAGTGGCCAAGACATGGAATTATGGTCGGATACATTAGTAAAACTAAAACCTTCACGTTTTTGGCAACCTTCATGGCTTCGTTTAATTTGGTCATTGCTTATACATAAGTGGCGAGGGTACATTGGAATTTCATCAATGAACGCTGCAAGAAATTTTTGTGTTGAGCAACTCAAGGTACAAAATTATGATCAATGCGAGATTCCATTTTATGCATTAGCCATTAATATAGGTACAGGTAAAAAAACAATTTTTCATGAAGGTGAACTAGCACCAACAATGGTTGCAAGCTCAGCTATACCAGTACTATATAAACCTGTTGAAATTAATGGTGAACTGTATTCTGATGGTGCCTTATTGGAACTGACACCAACCGATGCTATTTGTTGCAAACATAACCTTGATGTCCTTATTGTTCACCACATTGCGGATCAGAACAAACAGAAATCAGAATTAGAAAAAGCACTTAAGCAGCCATGGACACTCATTAAAATTTTAAATCTGTTTTTATTTCGGCATCAGCCCTGGTATTTATCGGATAAACTACTTTCATTTCAACATTGCCCCTGTGGTTGTGGAACATTGATTGTTATCGTAAATCCAAATTTAACAACTCTGGAATGGCCTAAAACTGTTAGTGGCTCAAAAACACTTCAATCCGCACTAGAGCAAACTCTGCTTGCCCTGGAACCCCATATTAATTCGCTCAAATACGATATTCCCGCACTCAATAAAATAGCAGTTACAAAATGATAAAATTTATAATCATTTAAATTAAAAAAAGGATAACAAATGTTATCCTTTTTAATACAGGATCTTAAGACCAGTTACTTACTAGTCTAGTGCCCATGTTCATGAGTTTTATCATTATGCGCTATAATAACTTTAGTACCCGGTTTCGGGATTTTTTCCGAACGGTATTTAAAATTTGCATAATTAGATTTGACGCTGATTTTTTTGTATTCGACACTTGCAATCTTTTTTATTTCACCTTTTTCATCAACGATAGAAATATCAACATGGCCTGGAATTGATCTATGCCGTTTAGGTTTGTCTTTATTAAGTAGAACAACTTTACCGCTTACATTAGTACCACCATCTTTTTGTATAATTTTCAGTTCGGTTACTTTCGCAACTTTAGATGCATTTTCTTCAACTAAAACTGTTTTATTTTGTATAAGATCAATATTTTTTTCTTCTGCATACGCTGATAAACTAAACAAACAGGCAATAATTATAAAAGCACTTAAATTTATACTATATTTTTCCATGGTTTAAATCTCCTTGTAAAATAAACATCTTACATAAAAAAAAGGTTAATAAACAATTAATATTATCAATAAAGTAATTAATACAATTAGGAGTAGGAGTAGGAGATGGTATAACCTGATTATTTAAATAAACCTGTAAAGTAAGGTTATTAAGTTCTTTATAAACGATTTGATTCAGATCAATGAATTTTAATTTAGAATGCACAAATCCTGTATCGTGCTGTCAAACAAACATGTTAAATACTAGATTTAATAAAAAAACTTAATATATCTATATCTGGACACTAAAATATATGGAAGGTATAAGATGAAAATATTCCCGGGAATAAAACAATTTATTATCATTCTAATATCGTTAGTTATTACAATGAACCAATCAATTGCCGATATAGCGAATAGTAATCAGCATAAAATTATCGATGGTATTTCAATTTATCTTGGTATACTTCCTGCCGAAATTATTGAGGGACCTGCTGCAATAAGTATGCACGGCGGATTACCCGTAGGTCAATATCGATACCATGTTTCAATAGCAATTTTCAATAAAAATGGTAAAAGATTAAATAATGCCAATATTGCTGTACGATTATCAACACCGGATAATAAAACCGAATTTATAAGCTTAGAAGAAATGCCATTTAACAATAATCTGATTTATGGCAATTATTTCACACTTCATGAATTTGGACCTTATCGTATTGAAGTTAACATAAAACACCCTAACTACCCAAAACTAATCAAGACTGAATTTCAATATCAAATTTCTCATGCATTTTTAACAACACAATCTCGAGTAAAAAATGATTGAATAATATGAATATGAAACTGTATAAAAAGCTATTTTTTCTAGTAATTTTAGTGGTTAACCCACTAATTTCAGGAAATATCTGGTCTTCTGGATTAACCAAAGAAGGTGATAGCCAATATTTAAAATACAATAAAGAAGTAATGCTTCAAGATTTTGAAGGTAATAAACATAAACTTAATGAATATACAGGCAACGGTAAATGGTTAGTTGTTATGATATGGGCATCTGATTGTCATATTTGTAATAGTGAAATTAAGAATTATATTGATTTTCATAACAAATTTAAAAACAAAAATACCACTGTACTCGGCATTTCAGTTGATGGCTGGGAATTTAAAGATAATGCACTGGAATTTATACGCAAACACAAAGTAAATTTTCCTAACTTAATTGCAGCACCTATCGTTGTCGATCATCTTTATGAATTACAAACCGGTAAAAATCTGGTTGGAACACCCTCTTTCCTTATTTATTCACCATCTGGTGAGTTAAAAGCAGAACAAACGGGGGCTGTACCAACTTCGTTGATTGAAGATTTTATTGGAAAGTTTTCCAAATAATTATGTTTTACATAGGACAAATAAAATGACAAATAAAAATACTGTGCGTGATTATGTTTGTTTAATGGATGTTGAACCAGGAACTTTTGCTTATGACTTTCTAGGTAAGAGCTTTTCATTTTGTTCAAGACAGTGTCGCGATCGTTTTGAAAGTAATCCACACCTCTATATTGGCCATGCAGGCCAGGCCGCACCAAAACAACGCGGAGAAAAAATTCTTAAACGAAGAGTATTAAAATTCGATCATATAATTCCAGAAAAAGACGGTATAGATATTATTAAAACCCTAAAATTAATGATGGGAATCAAAGATGTTACCATAACAAATAATTTAATTTCGATTACATATGATTTATTGGAAGTGACATCAGAACAAATGGAGAATGCCATTGAAAATTCTGGTAAAACTTTAGGAGTGAGCTGGAGTGGCAAACTTAAACGTGCTTTTGTACATTATCATGAGGAAACAGAACTAGATAATTTAGAATACGATAATACTGCTCAAGGCCAGCACCACCATTAATTACATGTATCAATAAATGGCACTACTAGCTGGCATTATTATCATTAGTAGTTTCCAGAATAGTATAAGCTTTATTTTTAAATACAGGAGGTCATATGATGGATGGTGGTGGAATGTTTTTTGGAGGTGGTTTTATGTGGATTTTCTGGATTGCCATTATAATTGCTGTTGTTTGGTTTGTTAAGTCTGTTATGAATAACAACACAGGTGATTCAAATTCGTCCAGCAATGAAACACCTATGGAAATTCTAAAAAAACGCTATGCAAATGGTGAAATTGATGAAGAGGAGTTTAACCGTCGCCAAAAAGAATTAGAGAAATAATTAATATATTAAGCTTTAATAAACATTGTTAATATAGCAATGATTTATTCATATCGTTAAATAAAAATAGAACAATCTTCCTATACCAACCCCTTACTCCTTGAAATATCAAAAACCAGACTAGTCTTAATTATCTATTGTCATTTTTCTGACACAAAACATTCATATTTCTTTCATTAAAATGTCATAAATGAAATCCACTATAGCCATGTTGATTTAAAGTGTATCGGTTCATCGGTATGTTTGTAAAATATTAGGAGAAATTAATGAACAAAAAAGTATATTTGGCTGTAAGCTTATTTGCAGGATGTTTAACCAGTGTGACTATACCGGCGTATGCTGGTGGTGTTACCGTCTATAAAGAAGGCGATAAATATGTAAAACTGGGTGGTCGTATACAGTTGCAATATCATTCAGTCGACCCTGATGGTGGCACAAAAACCGATGAAATATTTTTTCGTCGCTTCCGTCCGTATATAGAAGGCAGTACACATAAAGACTGGAAAGGTAAATTTCAGTGGGATATGGGTAAAGCGGAAGGAGAAAATGAAATCGCTGTAAAAGATGCGTATATGCAATATAAAGGTATAAAAAATACCAAAATATCCGTAGGCAATTTTGGTTTTCCGTTTTCCCGGGAATTTTTAACATCATCTAAAAAGCAACAACTGGTAGAACGAACATTCGTTGGAGACCACAATTACGGTACACCTGATCGTAATGCCGGGATACATCTTGTTGGTCATAATGGTAGTAAAAAATTGACCTGGGGTGCTTCTTTTGCATCTTCCAGTCTTGATCCTGATAATAAAAAGATGGACTTTGATTCACCTGTAAATGCGAATACGGATTTTAATGAGGGTTGGATTGTTGGAGGTCGTATTGATTATCATCCCTTAGGAAATTTGAAATTCTCACAGGGGAATTTTAACAGAGAAAATAAATTTACTATTGGAGTTGCTGCCTATAATTGGAGTAATGATGATGATAACAATACATATACAACTGGTGGTATAGATGATGGAAATGGAGAAAAATCCGATGTTGATGGTGTGACTGGTCTGGAAATCAGTGGCGCTTATCGTGTTGCAGGATTATCCATTGATGCACAATTTAATCAATTCAGCTCAGATCTTGTTGACAAAAATGTAACTAGTGGTCTTTATAAAAATGGTTCAACTACTCTTGAAAGCTGGGCAGTTGAAGGTGGTTACATGGTAATGGCAAACACACTTGAGCTTGTGGCTGCTGTTCAATCACAAGATGCAGATGGTTATACGGAATCCTGGGACAGATCTTCACTTGGTCTAAACTGGTTCATCCAAAAACAAGATATTAAAGTCCAGTTAACTTATCGTGAAAACAAGAACAAAAATGGTGTTAATAAAGCTGATGTAAATGAAATATTTTTACAATCGCAATATGTTTTTTAGTCTGATTGAAAATGTGTACTAACTAAAAAAGGATGTCAATTGACATCCTTTTTTATACATATTGTACTTTTAATAATCTTTAGTTACTTATTACTTTTATGATCATGCTTTTTAGCATTATGACTGATTATAATTTTACTACCCGATTTTGGGGTATTTTTTAAATCATAACTGAACTTTGCATCACGGGATCTAATATTGATTTTTCTGTATTCAATACTTGCAATATTCGAAAAACTACCGTTTTCATCCACTATAGCAATGTCTACATGACCAGGAATTTCTCGGCGTTTATCTTTTTTATCAATAGAAAATAAAAGAACCTTACCACTGATATTGGTCGTATCACCCTTTTGTATAACCTTAATAGCAGTGACTTTGGCAATTTCGGATGAATTTTGTTCTATTGTGACTGTTTTATTGGATACAAGATCAGTACCAGCTGTTTTATCAGATGCGTATGCAGATTGAATAGATAAACTGGCAATAGCAACCATAATAGTTAAGATATTGT
>JBGMQW010000195.1:0-6751 GCA_048060815.1 Thiohalomonadales bacterium
GCGCATTGAATCTGAAGGCAAATACGCGACACTCGATGCGCAGGGGCGATACAAACTGCGCAATCTATTTGATTTATCCGCCACCGAACACACCCAGGCGACTGTCCCGATTCGACGCTTGCAACCCTTCGGCGGGCCGCCCAATGAAGCCGTTATTGGCATGCACCTGCCCCTGCAGGATGGCGATGAAGTGTTACTCAGTTGTTTAAATGGCGATCCCGATAGACCGATGATAGTCGGCAGTGCTTATAATAGTGATAAAATCAGCCCCGTTCGTGCCGGCAATAAACATCAAAATATCCTGCGCACCCAATCGAATAATGAATTATTACTGGACGATAAAATCGAACACGAAGTTATTTCACTGCACACGTATGAAGGCTATAACATTTTACGGTTTAATGCGGATGTTGCGGATCATAAATTATTATTAGAAACACAGCACGGTGCGATGACGCAATTTGCTAAAAAGACTCATACGACTGAAACCGGTGATAGCATTTATGAGCGCAGTGGTAATGAGCGATTGGAAATTGTTGAAAACAAACACACCACTGAATCCAAAAGTGGTGCGATACACCATCAGGCTAAAACCGATATTAATGAGAAAGCCTATAAAAACATTAAAACCAAATCCGGACAAAACACCGAGTTTAGAGCCGGTAATAATATGGTGTTTAATGTTGAGAACAATGCCACGTTTACGATTAAGGGCAGTAATGGCTTTCATGCTAAGGTTAAAAATGGCGAGTTAACGATTAATGCGGCGAAGGCGATTAGTATTAAAGGTAACGGTGGGGGTGACATTACCTTTGAGCAGAGTGGCGGTGGTTTTAAGATTGATCCGATGGGCAATATTAAACTCTACGGCAATAAAGTGATGCTCGGTGGTCAGGGTCAGGTTAATTTGATTGGTAATGTGAATTATACGATTGGAGCACCATCAATTTCTAAAACGTCGGTTGGTGACGTACTATCAGTTAATGAAATCGCGTTAATAACACGTGAAACTGAAACCTGCATTCCGTGTTTATTAGCAAAACAAAAGGCAACAAAATAAATGTTAGAAAATGATCTAATTCAAACTGGTCTCTATCCGGCTATTTTTGGTAAACAACATTTAGAAAATCACATTAAACCTGCTAGTGAATCGTTAAATACCTATGCCATAGTTGACGGCGCTAAATTACGCACATTGTTTAAAACTTTAGAACAAACTAAACCTGCACATAAAATATTGTACACAGGCTACATCGCAGATGAACTTGAAGCTGTCGCGCCTTATTTAATTGAATTAACATTGAATGATAAATTTACCGACTGGTTATTAAGCAACGGTTATGCAGCTCGTTGCATGTGTTTTATAAAGAGCCAAAGTTCACTCAATGAACTAGCAGAGCATTTCAGAAATTATACCTTGGTGAATATGGAGCAAACAAATCCCGACGATCCGGAAACTGCATTTTATGCATTTTATGATCCTAAAGTTTTTCCGGCTCACATGGCAGGCATGACAGCAGCTGAAACAGCAACATTTTTTGAACCGGTAACAAGTTACTGGTGTGAAGATATAAATCAATCCACTACCATCGTTGGCTATTATCCTGGCACCATCTATAAATGCCACCAAACTAAAGTGGATTTACAGGAAATATCAAAAAAATTCAAAATTAAACAACAACTAGCACAAAATAAATCAACCAATACATCGGTAAATCAGCACGGATAGTAAATATGAGATTCACACTACGACAAGACCACATCAAAGTGCACCAACAGTTTAGAGAAAAACAACACTGCATTGAATTAACGCGTTGGTTAGATACCGAGTACCCGGAATTGTTTGTAAAAATGACCAATGAAGAACGGCATGAGTGGACAGTGCAAGCAATTTCAAAAGCAAAAGAATACGAATTTGACAGTGAACAATCACACGAGCAAGGGTTTTGTCGAATTTTAGCCCGAATAGGCTTGAATTTTGATAAAGACCACCGTTGTGAATCTGTAACGGGAATATTAAAAAATGATATTGAATACACCGGCTTTCCCTTACAGGAAATAGAACAGACAAATATGGTAAATGAATTTTTAGATGCAGTCGCAGCAAAAGCCATTGGAACAAAAAAAGATGCAGCTTGTAATTGTGTGATACCCGAAAAATCCAAAGCAAGTAATAATCAGGAGCATTAATTATGGCAAAAAAATTAGATGATATGGGAGCAGATTGTCCGGTATTCGTTAGAATCGGCGCTTTCTTCGATGGCACTGGTAATAATATGAATAACGATTTGCCGGGGCGATCGAATTCCGCAATGACTAAAGCTTATGCCGAACATGAAGCCACTATAAAATCCGGCAAAACCACACTCAATAGTGATGTGTTGATTAAGACGCCCTTATTTTGTGATGATAATGTGACGCGGCTTTATGAGTTATATCAGGGACCTGATATTAATATGAGACGCGATCTAAAGAGGCCAATAATAACAACTTCAATTTCAAATGTTACTTACGATGGCAAAATAGATGAATACAACGGCACCGCATTTGAATTATTTGCCTTTAAAGAATATCAAGTTGGCACGGGTACTCACGATGGCGGTAAAAATAACCAGATAGAAATGGCCACCGGTGCACGAGAGTTCGATAAAATTGCAGGTATGATGAACAACATTAAACAGCAACTGGCATTGTTTAAAGGTCATCGTGGCCCGCGGGTAATCGACGTGTTTGGTTTTAGCCGTGGCTCGTCAAACGCACGCGACTTTATTAACCGGGTTAATAAAGATTGGAAACACCTCGAAATTGAAATTGGTTTTGTCGGTATTTATGATACTGTTGGTTCCTTTGGACTGGCCGGTGATTGCACCCAATCAAGAGAACCCGGAACCACACCAGCATCTCAAGGAATAGTAACCTCCGTGGCAAGTGAAATGATAGCACTGGTGAAGGAAGCTCAACTAAAGTCGTGGTCAGCAACCGGACAAGCTTTAGGTGCCGGCACAAAAAAACAATGGGCAGACTACAAAGAAGAATTTGACATGCGAAATTATTACAATTTGCATTTACGAAAAGAATCTGCCCAGTGTGTCGTGCACATGACCGCGATGGATGAACATCGCGATAAATTTAATTTAGTCACACTCAAAGAAGAAAGCGGTTCAGGTGCGAATAGTTTACCAAAAGGTGCCAATTTTAAAGAAATTCCGATGATTGGAGTGCATGCCGATATTGGTGGGGGCTATGGCCCGCAGCATCGAAAAGAGCGTTATGTCGTTGAAGAAGTCACATTATCTTATGCGGGTTTATTTCCAGCCGGCATTGACCCCGAATTTAAACAAGAGTATGAAGTAGCGCTTAAGGGAATGCCATCGTCGTACAATTTTGAACAAAATCGTGTTAAACGCAGCAGCTTTAAAAATGACTTACAAAAAAAAGCCCATGAGCAACAACGCCAAAAAATGGTTGCCAAGCTCAAAGAAGATGCAAAAGCCAAAGGCCTGGAGTGTGAAAAAGCAGACGAGTTTTATGATAATTATTTTAAGCGTGTCACCGCTGAAGATTTTAAGCTGATCTATAAACGAAAATTGAATTGTGGTTTGAATATTGTGTATGTGCATCTAATGCATAAAATGGCTTTAAAAGAAAAAGTACCAATGCTACAGATAGCGGAGTTAGAGAAAAAGGACCCCATCCGTTTTAAAATTCCAACGGCTGACGATAACCGGCTCACTAAATATTTTAATTATTTAAAATCAGGCCAGCCCGCCATTAACTACGATGCACAAGAAACCAAAAAAATACAAGCCAACTGGGTACATGTCTCCTCCAGCACCAGCAGTGATTTTATCATTCCTGGCAGTGCCAATAGTACCGATAGCAGCCAAATGATTCCTGGAACAGAACAAAAAGGCCAACGTTGGGAAACCAGTTGGCAACTCGATGAAGATGGCAATAAAAGTGCTGAACTCATAACCAATATTGGATTTCGACAAGACTTATGGGACGGTGAAGCCGGTGATGAATATTCCAACCGCGGTATTTGCCCGAATAAAACGGCACAAGCAATATTACCAGCGGTTAATAAATTACCTGATGGTGCTTGTTACCGTGAGCCGGAACCTGCCAGCACTCATAGCATGAGCGCGACGACATCCTGATGAAAACTAACTCTGTTTTATTGTTAATGATGTTACTTGGTTTTATGGCCTGTGATCATGATCAAAAGAACACTCAGCAAGTTAAAAAAACTATTGTGCCAGGTTTTAAATTTTCAGCGGTAAATAGTTCAGACTCAACAATATATGTCGATTACATGGGGTTTAATAATCAATACTCATTAAGGCCATCTCGATTTCAGAAATGCGCCTTTGGTGTCAATTTTTCAGGCGGTGGCGGTGTATATACTAATATACCCCCCCCAACCAGCATTGAAGCAACCTGGGAACATGAATTAACCGGTAGCTACTACACCGTATCAATACCACTACACCAGGATTTAGCGAAGTGGCTGCTCGATTCCAGCACGCTACCAATTCAACGCAGCATGGCACCTGGTGAATATCCGGATAAATACCCGTCAATTACTATTACTTTCTGGGAAAATTATCATGTTGAAGCCTGGTTAGTGCTTTATGACGATCAACCAACGGATCAAACCGCGATCAAATTAGGTGAGGCAGTGGGGCAACAATACCAACCGGAGTTTAAGGTGCATGTGTCGGGTGTTAGCTATAAAGATATGGCTGGTGATATTGGAGCTATGCTTTTACCGGGCCAAGACCTACGATACAATCGTGAGTTTGATCAGGAGCTAACCCGAACCGAACGCTATGGTTGTTTTCACGATGAAAATTATTTGTATATTAAAGAAAAAGAACCCCTGCGTTATGGTTTACTGGTTGGTTTAAAAGGCGAATTGATTAATTGCAAAACAGACGATTGCAGCGACAACCCAAACCGCAATAAATGGCGTGATATGGTTCAAGAAAATAAATTAAAAATAAGTTCCTATACCAAAGATAATCCTACGCCACTGCGCGTCCACCCCAAACCTAGCCCCGAAGAATTCGAGCGTTATGTCAACAAACAAATCAATTACCGCAAACGCGATCTGGCGCGTAAGAAAAAATCCTGGGTCTGTCTTAACCCACCCGAACCGTGTTTTAAGGGATTTTATAAATACTACCCCACTAAAATAATTACACAAACAACATCAATACCACAAACTACAGTAGTAGCAGAACCCAAAACAGGCGAACAGTTATGAGTCATTACTGGTTTCCAAAAATCACATATTAAATCAAAGCACAGCATTAAAAAAATACGGGCGTTTTTAAAATTATCAATTTTAGATACGGTTACCGCTATGGCGTTAGAGCAGTTAATTAATGGTGTGATTGCTGTGATGAAAAAGAAGGCGTTCCAATTCCGAAAGGAGTGAAGTATGATCATAAGCACTTCGCGAAGCAATAAAAAATAAAGAATATGATGTGATTATTGATGGTATATTTAATCTAGGAAAACTGTATCAGGACTTCATGATTGATCCAAAATCAACAAATCCAAGTCACACCCAATTGGCAAAAGACTATTCAAAACACCCATTACACCCTTTAGTAATTCGGTTAGCTGAAGTTGCAGTAAAGGACATTGCTACCATCATGCACCAAATCTGGTTTGAAGGTAAAAATGATTTTAAATGCATTCCATTTTATTATCGAAAGCATCGGGTTATCTTGGTCATTCACTATCTGCCTCTATGGAGGTTGTATTTATCACTGTTGTGATGATTACAGTTTTAGCATATATAATATTTTTCTGAAATTTATAATAAAGTTTAATACCTGTTTAATTTCCCCACAGATTTTAAGGTTCAACAATGGTAACCTTATTTTTACCGTAATGTTACAAAGAAGGATTATGACACAATGTTGAAAATTATCGGAAAGAGTACAGTTTTACTTTGTTTTTTTATGACTACGATAGTTCTCGCAGAAAAAGCACCAGCCCCTGCTAAATCTAATTATGATATTGGAAAGAATATAGGGAATTTAGTTGGCGTTGCCTATGGTACAAAGCTTATGTATCAAGAAGTACAGCCTCTTTGTGTAAAGTTATCAGCTCAGTCTGGTTTTGAACAAGCATTAACTCAATGGGAAAGTCGTAATCAGAAGGTAGTGAAAAAATCTTCTGATCTCTGGCATAAAACGGTTTCAACTTTAGAAGATTTAAATAAAAAGGCCGGTATTTCAAAGCAAGAAAAAGAACAGTATAGCAAAATGATCGGTCAATTTAATTCCATGATTGGTTCATTGAAAAAAACGATTGCAACAAAACTCGATGCATCGCCAGCATCATCTAAAGTGGAACTTTGTAATCGAATTGTAAGTTTACTGAATTCTAAAAAATTAGATGTTATTAATAGAGACAAGGACTTATACGAGAAATTATTAACCTGGGACTTAAATGAGTATCAGCGTCAATTAGTAAAAATGCTGCATCCTGGTTAAGTCAATAATGTTTACTCAACAGATGAAAGAAATCGTCATTACAAATGCTTACTGTTCTTAATAATGATGCAACTATTGATACTGTGTTTACCCTGAACGGGGGAGATTGAGCTGGTAATTGATAGTTTACTAATTATGTCTAAAAATTAACCATTATTATGCCGTAATGGGCAATTCATTGTTTCTGATAAGTTCATTAATTGATCTTTAAATATCTAATTTCTACGATCATGTATATA
>JBGMQW010000196.1:0-6674 GCA_048060815.1 Thiohalomonadales bacterium
ATGGCGGTACTCGCAACTTTATTTTCTTCCAGCATAGTATCTGCAGAAACTAAAGTAGATCCAAAAATTGCTGAATATAAAACTGTTAGTGGAATATCTGGTAACCTTAGTAGTGTTGGTTCAGATACCTTGGCAAATTTAATGACATTGTGGGCAGAAGATTTTAAACGCAGCTACCCAAATATAAATATTCAAATACAAGCTGCAGGTTCTTCAACTGCGCCACCAGCACTAACTGAAAGTACTTCTAATATGGGTCCAATGAGTCGTAAAATGAAGTCAAAAGAAATTGCAGCATTTGAAAAACGTTATGGTTACAAACCAACTGAGATAGCTGTGGCAATCGATGCTTTGGCCGTTTATGTTAATAAAGATAATCCTATTAAAGGTATGACTATACAACAAGTTGATGCTATTTTTTCTGCGACACGTAAGTGTGGATCTAAAGCTGATATTAAAAATTGGGGTGATTTAGATTTACCGGGAAGTTGGAAAACTAAATCGATTCAGATTTTTGGTCGTAATTCCGTATCAGGTACTTACGGTTATTTTAAAAAGAAAGCTTTATGTAAGGGAGATTACAAAAACAATGTTAATGAACAACCTGGTTCAGCTTCTGTAGTACAATCTGTGACAGCCTCACTTAATGGCATTGGTTATTCAGGAATCGGTTATAAAACATCAGGTGTTAAAGCCGTACCATTAGCGAAAAAATCAGGTCAAAAGTTCATTGATGCATCATCAGAAAATGCAATTAATGGTAGTTATCCATTAGCTCGATTTTTATATGTTTATGTAAATAAAAAACCAAATAAGCCTTTAGCGCCACTTGAAAGCGAGTTTCTTAAATTAGTACTATCAAAACAGGGACAGCAAGTAGTGATTAAAGATGGTTATATTCCTTTACCACTCAAAGTCATTGAGCAACAACTCACTAAATTGAAATAGATATTTTTTGTAGTAAACGCATGGATGGCTATTTAATATTAAAAACCCTAAATTAGTAGGGTTTTTAATTGGATCCAGGTAGAATTTCAATTTGTCATATTTCTGTCATATAAACGATTTATTATGACAGTATGGCACAGTTAGAAAGTCCTTCTCAGAATACCCTAACTACCGATTCGGGTATGCGTACGCGGATAATTAAAGACAAAATTGTACAGTATTTAGTGACTCTGGGTGGGAATAGTGTCATTTTTACAATAGTGTTGATTTTCTTTTATCTGCTCTATGTCGTAATTCCAATGTTTTCCAATGCTACAGTTGAAGAATTAGGTCAATATAATCTATTAGAAAAATCTTCTCTATCTTCACAATCTTCTGATAATGTTCTGGCTGATACTCTCTATTTAGCCATTGAAGAGCAAAACGAAGTTGCAGTACGAATGTCGTCGAATGGTGAAATACTATTTTTTAATACTGTAAATGGCAGAGTAATTTTAACTCAACATTTAGTTTTACCTGAAAATATCACAATAACAAGTTTTGCTGAAACAGTAGACAATCAGGCAACTGTCGCATTTGGTTTATCTAACGGAAAAGTGATGGTGGTAAAACATCGTTACAATATCACATTCCCAAATAATCGTCGAATTATTACCCCGGTTTTAGAATATCCAATGGGCCTGGAGCCATTGAGTATAGAAGGTTTAACAAAACCAATTAAAAAACTCGCAATACAAATAAATGAAGATGGTGTTTCTATTGCGACATTATCAAAAGATAATAAAATACGATTAAGTAGCTTTGAGAAAGAAGACTCATTAATGGTAGAAGAGGCTGATTTTGAGCAGCGAACTCAACTTATAACTACTATGACAAAAACTGTATCGTATTTATTAATAGATCAGGATCGTCAGGAATTTTATATAATCACCGATGATGATGAATTGAATTTTTATGATATTACAAATCCGGAAACTGCTGATTTTGTTCAAAAAGTTAAATTAAGTATAGCGGGTGTAAATTTAACAGATATCCGATTTTTGTCTGGTGGTATTTCTTTATTAACCGGTTTTTCTGATGGAACAGTTGCGCAGTGGTTTTCTGTAAAAGCAAAAGATAATTTAGCACAATTGACACGAATTAGGGATTTTAAACTAGAGCAGAATGAAATATCGGTTATCGCACCAGAATATAATCGAAAAGGATTTGTAGCCGCAGATACCAAGGGCAATATCGGGATATATCACAGTACTGCACACCGCACAATTTTAAAGAAAAAATTTATAAACAAGGCAATAAATAAAATTGTTTTGAGTCCAAGAGCAAATGGCATTTTAGTCGAAAGTTCTGATAGAAAATTATCATTTTGGTTTATAGAAAATGAACACCCGGAACTATCCTGGTCATCTCTTTGGGGAAAAGTGTGGTATGAAAGTTATAGTGAACCTGAATATATATGGCAATCTTCTGCAGCCACGAACGATTTTGAACCAAAATTTAGTTTGATTCCACTATCATTTGGTACAATTAAGGCAGCATTTTATGCCATGCTCATGGCTATTCCACTTTCAATTATGGGAGCTATATTTACAGCATACTTTATGTCATCACAAATGCGTCGTTATGTAAAACCCAGTATTGAAATCATGGAAGCCTTACCGACCGTTATTCTGGGTTTCCTGGCTGGTTTATGGCTTGCGCCATTTATTGAAAATCATTTGCCTGGTGTATTTTCATTATTATTCTTAATGCCAATTGGTGTATTAGTCGCGGCATTTTCCTGGACTCGATTACCTGGCAGCATAAGGCATAAGGTTTCTGATGGTTGGGAAGCTGCAATTTTACTTCCTGTTATAATTGTTATTGCATATGTGGTTGTAAGTTTAAGTCCAGTTATGGAATCTGCTTTTTTTGATGGTGATATGCGCTACTGGTTGAGTAACGAATGGGGTATTGACTTTGATCAACGGAATTCTATTGTTGTAGGTTTGGCTATGGGATTTGCAGTAATTCCAACTATATTTTCTATAGCTGAAGATTCAATTTTCGCTGTACCAAAGTATTTAACGCATGGTTCCTTAGCACTGGGCGCTACGCCATGGCAGACATTAATGAGAGTAGTTTTATTAACTGCAAGTCCTGGTATTTTTTCTGCAATCATGATTGGTTTTGGCCGAGCCGTTGGCGAGACCATGATTGTATTAATGGCGACAGGTAATACACCGGTTATGGATTTTAGTATTTTTCAAGGTATGCGGACTTTGTCTGCAAATATTGCAGTTGAGATGCCTGAAGCAGAAGTAGCCAGCACTCATTATCGAGTATTATTTCTGGCTGCTCTTGTACTATTTATATTTACATTTTTCTTTAATACAATTGCAGAAGTAGTTCGACAGCGATTACGTAAACGTTACAGTAGTTTATAGCATGTGTAGATTACGATGAAACCAAATTTAAAACAATGGGTACAATCCGGGGCACCCTGGATATGGCTTAATGCAGCAGCCGTGAGTACAAGTTTACTTATGGTGTTCGGTTTGTTAGCACTAATTAGTGTACGTGGTTTTGGCTTTTTTTGGCCATCTGATGTTCTTGAAATTCAATATCGAGATCAAGCTGATAAAAGCTTTCGTCTCATTGGTGAAGTGTGGGATAGTCAATTAGCATCGGTTCAAAATTTACGTGAAAATGGTATTAAACTTGATACAGATAAAAGTTCTGTGATGCGATATTTATTTAAAAGCGGTAACCGTGATGTTACCGGAGCTGATTTTCAACAAATTATTGAACCTTTTATATTATCAAGGCTTAGTCCTGAAAGTATTTTAGTCGTAGAGCGCACTGAATGGGGGAATATATACGGTTATTTAAAAAATGTTAAACAGCAAGGTAAAATTATTGCTGAGGGTGAATCCTCAATAACAGAGCTGGAAACACGATTAGAACGAACAGTCATTATTCGTAAAAATATTTCAAAAATTGCAAAAAGTGACATAGGTACAATAAATTATGGTATGGAGAAATTACGACTTAAGCAACGTAAGTTTGAAATAAATGGTGAATTAGATTCAGTTAACAGAGCGAATATAAAACAGCAACGTGGTGAGTTACAAGACGAATATAATACACTACAGAAGTTATTAATTGAACATAATAAAAAATTAAGTCGAGATAGTTTTACCATTGAGATAATGGATGGACAAAATATTGAAATTCCACTATCTAAGGTAATTCGAATATCTCAACCAAATTCGATGTCGGTGTTTTCTAAAATAATATACTATCTTATTAATATTAAAAATTTTATTTTTGATGATCCACGTGAAGCAAATACTGAGGGTGGTGTGTTTCCAGCGATTTTTGGTACCATCTTGATGGTGATCATTATGGCTATCCTGGTTACTCCATTAGGTGTTATAGCCGCTGTTTATTTACGAGAGTATGCTAAACAAGGACCACTTATACGAACTATTCGTATTGCTGTTAATAATCTTGCCGGAGTACCGTCTATTGTATACGGAATATTTGGTTTAGGGTTTTTTGTGTATTTTTTGGGTGGAAATATTGATCAATTATTTTTTCCAGAAGCGTTACCTGCTCCAACATTTGGTACACCAGGACTACTATGGGCATCTTTAACATTAGCTATTATGACGTTACCTGTAGTTATCGTTTCGACTGAAGAAGGATTATCACGCATACCACGGGCGATACGCGAGGGTAGTTTGGCTTTAGGTGCTACAAAATTTGAAACTTTATGGCGAACCGTGATACCAATGTCAAGTCCGGCTATAATGACTGGTTTAATTTTAGCCGTTGCTCGAGCTGCGGGAGAGGTCGCACCATTGATGCTAGTCGGTGTTGTAAAACTAGCGCCATCTTTACCATTAGATGGGAATTTTCCTTTTTTACATCTTGAACGAAAGTTTATGCATTTAGGCTTTCATATTTATGATGTTGGTTTTCAAAGTCCGAATGTCGAAGCAGCACGGCCGTTGGTTTACGCGACCGCATTATTACTTGTAATTGTTATAGTTGTATTAAATTTAGTTGCCGTTCGTATACGTAATAATTTACGTGAAAAATTTAAATCATTGGAAGTATAAATCATGAGTGAATCTACACGCACACATGCAATTAATATCAATACATTAGGTAGAGATAATAATCGTTTATCGTTAAGTAATGAAAAAATTACATTTGAAACTAAACAACTGTCTTTACATTATGGTGAAAAGCAGGCATTGATTGACATAAATATAAAAATTCCTCGTCACAGAGTCACAGCATTTATTGGCCCAAGCGGTTGTGGAAAATCTACTTTATTACGTTGTTTAAATCGAATGAACGATTTAGTGGATAATGTGTCTATAACAGGTGAGGTATTACTTGACGAAAATAATATCTATGACAAGAAAGTAAATGTGGCAACATTGCGACGACGTGTTGGTATGGTATTTCAAAAACCGAACCCATTTCCCAAAAGTATCTTTGAAAATGTGGCTTATGGACTTCGCATCCAGGGTATTAATGATATAAGAAAACTAGATGAAATTGTTGAGAAATCACTACGTAAAGCCGCAATATGGGATGAAGTAAAGGATCGATTGGAAGATAATGCATTAGGTATATCTGGTGGGCAGCAACAAAGGCTTGTTATCGCACGGGCAATTGCAGTCGAACCAAAGGTTTTATTGCTGGATGAACCTGCATCAGCACTGGATCCTATATCCACTTTAAAAATTGAAGAATTGATCAGTAGTTTGAAAGAAAAATATACTATAGTGATTGTAACTCATAATATGCAACAAGCTGCTCGTGTTTCAGATTATACGGCTTTTATGTATATGGGGGAATTAGTAGAATTTTCAGACACGAATGAATTATTTACCAATCCTGCCAAAAAACAGACAGAAGATTATATTACGGGACGTTATGGTTAAATTTTAAATAAAGAGTAAAACTTATGGATAATCTAAATTTAAATCAGCATATATCAAAGAAATTTAATGAAGAGCTTGAAGATATTCGAGCGCGGGTTTTGAATATGGGGGGCTTAGTTGAACAACAATTAAAAGATGCTGTAATATCTCTCTCCGAAATGAATACGACATTAGCTGAATCGGTAGTGACTGGTGATTACAAAGTAAATGCGCTTGAAGTTGCAATTGATGAAGAGTGTATCCAAATACTTGCTCGTCGCCAACCTGCAGCCAGTGATTTACGTTTAGTGATTGCAGTTATTAAAACAATTACTGATTTAGAACGTATTGGTGATGAAGCAGAACGTGTAGCAATAATGGCAATACATTTTGCAGAACACAAAGGACATGAAAAATTACTGAGTGGTATTTTACATTTAGGTGAACAAGTTAGTGAAATGCTACATGGAGCATTAGATGCATTTGCACGTATGGATACAGAAGCGGCAGTAAAAGTTGCAAAAGATGACAGTAAGGCTGATCGTATTTATGAAGGAATATTACGTGAGTTAATGACCTTTATGATGGAAGATCCTCGTTCAATTCCACATATACTTGACGTAATGTGGTCTGCACGCGCTTTAGAACGTATTGGCGATCGTTCTTGTAATATTTGTGAATATGTTATTTATTTGGTTAATGGAAAGGATGTTCGACATACCAGTCTGGAACAAGCAACAAAATTTGAATAAAGAATATTAATAAATCAAAAATATTTTATATCTTTTTCCTTATCCAGGAATA
>JBGMQW010000197.1:0-6671 GCA_048060815.1 Thiohalomonadales bacterium
CCAAAAATTTGATTTCTGACATTAAGCTAAATATGTTTACACATTATTTAATATTATGTACTCTTTAGATATAATAGTTAAGGAATAAATACTGTCTTTCCCTACCGTAAACTAACGTTTAAGTTATTTAATGAACAGTATTTTAATTATACACTTAGAGAATTATCTTCATCCCTCCGTTGATTATCTCTATAAACACAATACCAGGGTTGGTACTACAAAATATGTTTAACACAAAAACAACGATTCTCATTGTTGATGATCATGCAATATTAAGGGCCGGGATTCGTGCATTACTTGATGCTCAAGATGATTTTACTGTTATTGGTGAAGCTGAAGACGGTCGACAAGCCGTAACCCAAGCGATCGAACTCAAACCCGATTTAGTTTTGTCTGATTTATCCATGCCGAAGACTAACGGCACAGAATGCATCCGTAATATCAAAAGGCGCTTACCCGACACTAAAATACTGGTACTGACGGTTCATAAATCTGAAGAGTATATCCATACAGCCTTAAAAGCGGGTGCTAACGGCTATGTGTTGAAGGATGATGGCCGAGATGAATTGATGTTTGCCATTCGTCAGATTTTATCAGGTAAAACGTTCATCAGTCCCAGTATTGCATGCAATATAGTTAATGGTTATCTCGATAATAAGAATCGCGACAGTGTCACACCCTCCTGGGAAAAATTAACTCAAAGAGAACGTGAAGTTTTAAAATTAATTGCTGAATCTTATAAAAATAAAGATATCGCGAAATACTTGTCTATCAGCCCAAAAACGGTTGAAAAACATCGCGCCAATATGATGAAAAAACTGGATTTACACGATGCTGGTAGCATAACAAGTTATGCTATGGAAAATGGCCTGGTTAACTTTTAATAGTAAGACAGAAATTATCTTGGCCAGACTATTTTAATTGATGTTCCACCAGGATTTTTTGATAAAAGACTAAAGTCACCACCGGTTAATTCAGCTCGTTCTCGCATACTGTTTAAACCTGTGCCAAAGCCATCGTTTTGATTTAGTTCGCTAGTTTTATCTAAATCAAATCCACAACCATTATCGACAATCGTAAAATAAATATTTGCATTATCTTTTTCCAAAGTGATTTCAATTACATTAGCATTGGCATGTTTTGCAATATTATTCATTGACTCTTGCATAACACGGTAGATTACGACTTTACGGTAATCGGTGATGTCATCCTCGTCAAGATTAATCAGCTTGTTAACAGAAATGGTTTTATAGGTGTTTTCAAATTTTCTAATAAACCAGTTAATAGTGGTTAAAATTCCTAAATCATCAAGCATCGAAGGTCGTAAATCACTGGAGATTCTGCGTGTTTCTTCAATTGTTTCACGAATGGTGCCAATGACATCGTTTAATTCATCTATGCCATTTGAATCCAAACTGGTTTTCTGTGTATCAATTACATTCTCAATTTTAAATTTAATTGCACTTAGCCATTGGCCTATTCCATCATGCAATTCATAGGCGAGACGTTTTCGTTCATTTTCCTGAGCGTTTATTAATTGACTGGATAAAACATGCAGCCTGCTTTCAGAATCACGCAATGTTAACTCGGTATTTTTTTGCTCAGTGATATCAATGACATTTACTAATAACGTTTGCTCTGAAACCAGATTAATTAAATTTAATTTAATTTCAATCCAGACATGTTCACCGTTGCGTCGAACACCTTTAACAACAACCGGTTGCTGCATTGGCGCAATATTTAAAATATTTTCGATAAACGTATTTAACGAATCCATATCTTCCGGGAAAATAAAATCTTCCAGAGAACGATCAATTAGATGTGTTTTTCGATAATCAAATATATAAGCAAAACGATCGTTACAATAATCGATTTTGCCATTTTTAATAGTGCAAATACCCGCTAGAGAAGACTGTAATAGTAGATTATAACGTTCTTCAGACTCGACTAATGCTGTTTTATTTAAAGTGTGATCTTCCAGTTCGCGACGCAGTTCATTATTGGCTAAGCGTAATTGACTGGTACGTTGTCGAATTTTTTTCTCGAGTTCATTTGTGTATTTTTTTAATGCCTGTTCGGCTGTTTTATGTTCAGTGATATCATCAACGACTAAAACCGCGAAACAATTTCGGGTATTAAATTTCTTTTCATTCTCCAATAAACGTCTTAATGAAAAACGTAATGATTTATTATTGCTACCGGGACTGCTTTCCCACTCAAGTGAAGAATCTTTTTGTAAGCCCTTCCAGATATGTGCCCAGTCGATTTTATAATTTTTAGTGACGCCTGTTACTAACGGTTTTATAACTTCCTCTACACTGCGACCTAAATGAGAATTAACAGTGCCCAACCCCCATGAGTCAATTGTGCGATTGACCCGAACAACATTGGCATGTTTATCTAATACAATAACCAGTTGCGGCATTACATCAATCGTACTTTCCCAGTCTTTCTTAGCCTGAAATATATTCTGGGTATGCTGCGCCACAATGGGGTGCATATTCGGTTTCATTAATGAAATCGATATAACATTCGCCATTGCATTTAAGAAAGCTATTTTAGAATCATTAAATTCGCGATCGGTTTCAGAATAAACCGCTAATACTCCGGAATTTCCACCTACGATAGAAATAGGGACGCTAATTCCACTAACCACAGGATAGCCACCGATTAAATTCGAGGCCATTTCTCTATCGGTTTCATTTGATTCAGTGAATGAAATAATATCGCGACACAGTAAAGACATTATAATTGCCCGCTGCCCAAATACATTTTCAGTTTCCGGTGGCAGTCCATAAGTTCCTATTATGCTGATTTCTTCGGCATCTTTGATTACTTCACCCACAATAACATAACTAATGGGTAAAACATCTGCGATAAAATTAATGGCTCTTTCTACTACAGTCGATCTATTTTCGTGTTCTAAAAAAGTGTCTTTAGAAAACTCACGTAAGCGCCGCATATAAATTTGCTCGGAATCAGCAGTAGGCTTAACTTCATCACTTGATGTTTCGGCTATATCAAAAATATTCATTTGCAACCATTTTGTTGGTTTAATCGGTATTATCTAAATAACACATTAGTGCGTTCTAATGTATATAAAACGCTATAGTAACTCTAGGATAAGTGATTAAGCGCATTAAGGAAATACCAATTATTGAAGATTATGACGAATGCTCTAAAATTCAATATTGAAACTTTATACACAGTCTATTGCACAGTATAATGACTCATAAATTAATCAATATTGAACAATGTACCGGATTTTACCATGTTATTTAGAAGTAGCTCGCAAAATACAATTCATGAATATTCTCGTTATGAGGATAATAGATGTCGTAGCGAATCGAAAAAATTTCAACTACCAGGAATAATCGTACTAATCATTACTTTTCTAAATTCTCATGCTATCACTGCTGGAGAACATGACCACCACAAGGCACCTAACAAAAAATCCTACACCATTTCGTATCCACTAATTAAAATTTCTGATATTAGTATGTCGAATACTGAGAATAAAACGGTTAGGCTACTAGACGAATTAAACAAAGGTCCGGTAGTTGTTAATTTTATTTTCACCAGTTGTACCGCAATTTGCCCAATATTATCATCAACTTTCTCTCAAATACAAAAACGATTTGACCAACTAAATAACAAAAATATAAGTTTAATTTCTTTTTCAATTGATCCTGAACGTGATACCCCTGCCCGTTTAAAAGAATATGCTGCAAAATTCAATGCAGGTGATCGTTGGAATTTTTATACCGGCACAGTAGCTAATATGCGAAGTATTGAAAACATGTTTGGAAATTATCGGGGAAATAAAATGAATCATCTTCCCTACACCTTCATTCGAATGAATAAAGACTCACAGTGGATTCGTTTAAAAGGTTTTGTTAGTGCTTCAGTTATAATAGATGAAATTAATAAAGCCAGTTTAAAATAATATTATGCTCAAACCCATTTCGTTTTTAATTCTAAGCAGTTTGCTGTTTAGCATTTTTTATTCAAACACTCTTTTAGCTAATGATAAGCAAGTAGATAATAAAGCCTTAATACAGGTAGGAAAACAAATTTACCAACAAGGAATATTGCGCTACGGTAAACCCCTTACCGGAATCGGCGCTGGTGAAATTGAACTTTCCGGATCACAGGCGAGTTGTATTCGCTGCCATCGCCGCAGTGGTTTTGGCTCAACTGAAGGTGACCTACGTATTTCACCGATCATTGGTGAAATTCTTTATGATGAACGTAATAAATCTTACCAGCAATGGAACAAACACAGAACAAAAGGACAAGGTGCCCGCCCTGCTTATACGGATAAAACCCTGATAAACGCAATGACTCAGGGAACCGGAGCTGATAATCGAATACTCAACGTATTAATGCCCCGCTACAAACTGAGCAGTTATGAAGCCAAGGCAGTAATCGCCTACTTAAAATCCTTATCCATTAAAACAGAACACGGTATAACTAAAACTGATATTCACATAGCAACACTATTTACCTCAGACGTTCCCGATTCAGCCCGAAAAACAATGGTAAATTTACTGACGGTCTTCATTAAAGATGTAAATGCAAAAACACGAAAAGAACAACGAAGGGCTTCAAACTCTCCCTGGCATAAAAAATGGGAATACGAATCATACCGAACCATTAAGTTACACATCTGGGAATTAACAGGTCCAGAATCCAGCTGGAAGCAACAATTACAAAATCACTATAAAAAGCAAGCCGTCTTTGCAGTTGTCAATGGCATTAGCAATCAGCCATGGAATGTCATTCATCAATTCTGTAATCAAACTGAATTGCCCTGCTTATTCCCCACAACAGAAATACCCATGCTATCAAACGATAACGTCTATAATTTTTACTATTCCGGTGGTATCAGCTATGATGCAAAATCAATCGCATCACACATTAAAAAAATCCCTAACAAACAATCTAAAAATATTCTGCAAATTTATAGAAATAGTGCTAAAAACAATTCCGCAGTAAAATCACTACAAACTGATTTACAGTTAGATAATATTAAAATCAGGCAACATATCATTAGCAATAAACAGAGTTTGTCAGCTGCTCAATGGTCAAAAATCATAAATCAATATAAACCGGATATAATAGTCTCATGGTTAAATGAAAATGACATAAAAGCATTAAATTCTAATGCTGTAAACCTGCAACAAATTGAACGTTTTTATTTTTCCTATTCACATTTAGGTGAAAATTATTCTAAAGCAATAACTTCACCACTCGAAAAATCCTATCTTGTTTATCGCTACATGCTGCCTAAGCTAAGAGAACAAAGCATAAAAAGAGCAACGGTTTGGGCTAAACGTAAAAAAATTGATATATCTCAAGAAAAAATAATTGGTAATTCTTTTTTCGCCGTCACATTATTAAATCGCTCAATCAAAAAAATGCGCGCCTATTTAAAACGCGATTACCTTGTAGAAATAATAGAATCGGCATTAGAAAATAACGTATTTAATTCCGTCTATCCTGACTTATCGCTTGGTCCTGATCAACGTATTGCATCGAAAGGTGCTTACATTATTGGTCCATTAAACAATAAAGATATTAACAAAAAACAAAACCACGTGTGGATTAGACATTAAAGAAAAAAGTGGTGCCGGAAATAGGATTCAACATATCTCGTTAATTCAATAACCTACCATATTTGATTCGTACATATTTCACAAAGCCTACAAGAAAGTACCAACATTTTCTGGCTTTGACATTGTCGTGGCAAATATTGCCTATACCTCCTTGTATTTCCTAATAAACACATCAAAATTAGGATACACTCAATATTTCCTTATACAGATGCATGTGACATATAATGTTACATTGACATATGTAACATCATACGTTACATTATTAAAAAGGCTACCGAAATGCCCATTTTCCAAGGATCGTTTAAAGATAAGGCTGTAAAAATATTTTACTATAAAGGGACTAAGAAAAAGTTACCTATTGAAAATACAGATAAACTCCAAGATATATTGGATTATATTGATGGAATAACGGAGTTGCCACCAAGTCCCATGCTTTATAGGGCACATGAACATAAAGGAGCAGGAAAAAGGACTTGGTCGTTTGATATCACTGGAAACATGCGCGTTTTATGTGAATTTGATAAAGATATAGATCCTATAAATATCAGAATTGAGGATCCACACTAAGGAACTAAAAGCTATGAGTAAGAAAGTATATAAAAAACCGGAACGTGCCCCTTCACATGCAGGAAGAATTCTAAAATCAGGTTTCATAGATCAATATGACTTGCGAATTGAAACTGTTGCTGAACTTCTTGGTATAGCAAGAGGTCATTTATCTCGTATAATTAATGCACATTCACCTGTAACACCAGATATTGCTATAAAACTTGAGGTGCTAACTAAAACACCAGCTTCACACTGGCTAGCAATACAATCAAAATATGACACTTATCTGATGGAACAGAAAAAAGAATTTATTAAATACAAAGAAACATTGAATAATTGGGTTAATAATTCACTACCTATGCAACCGGAAGAACGACGTTCAGATAAAAAATCTCAAAGGCTAGTTACAAAAGCATCGAACATTGCTAAACAACTGAGTAAGAAAAAGAAAGTCGCTTAAATTTTCTAGATATTATTCAAATAAAGATTCTTTCTATTTCATCA
>JBGMQW010000198.1:0-6670 GCA_048060815.1 Thiohalomonadales bacterium
CAACAAACGGTTTAATAAATTATTACAAATCCTTACGACACATGGATAATGAATAGTTTATTAATTCAGAATAATTTAAATTATTTTAATAAAACTGAAATAAATTACTGATTAATAATTTTGATAAGTAAGTATTTTTTTCGACTATCTTAATGGTAAATGATATATTGTGGTCATAAAACAGAGTATACAAATAATTTTAACAGTATTATAATCTGTTGATACTGTTAATATTAAAAATTCCATCTAGGCAAGGAATGCCTCCTGTGAAAGCGAAAACAAAAACGTCAAACAATCAACTTGCTATAACTGCAGTTGGTTTAAAATCAGTTACAGGTAACCGTGATTTTGCACTATTTGGTGCAATTGCCACCATGCTTAACGCTTCAAAACAAGATCCCTTTATTGAAGTACCATCAGATGATGGTGTTGAGCCCGCGCTCGTGGCTTCTATAGCTGCTTTTGAAAATGTTAATTCCATTGAACGAATGTTAATTTTTTTACAAGATGCCATTCTTGATGCTACGGATTATTTATTAGAACACCAACTGGAAAATAAAAAACACCTGGTCTTCATAGTATTACCTGCATCAGCTTTTGAACGCAGTAAATTAATAGAGACTAAAGAGTGGCGAAAATATATACAAGATAAACTGGAATCTTTTACCGATCTTCATTTTCATTTTATAAATGCGGATTCAAACGTAATCAAACACTTAACAGCAGCATGTAAGAAATTAGTAGATGAAGAAATCGATAGCATTATTTTTGCCGGTAGCGACACATTAGTGGATGTTTCTACAATTAATGAGTTAATACAAAAACGCAAGATGTGTACTAACACTCAACCTAATGGTGTAATCCCAGGTGAAGCAGCAGCTTGTGTTATTATTCAGACTATAGATCCAAAAAAACAGCCTCATTGTGCAATTGTGAAAGGTTTAGTGACTGAGGAAGAGCCGAATAGCACTAAACCGGACAAAAAAGAACTAACCGGGCTGAGTCAAGCCATACAAAATGCAGCACAACTAGCAGGTCAACAAACAGAATCTATTGAATGTATTGTGCGAAATGGTATCCACGAACAACATTATGAACTGGAATGGTATCAAACCACCCAACGACTTTGGCCGAATAAATTACCGGAACAACTACGTGTCGCCTATCAATTAGGTGAGCTGGATGAACCTCCAATTCTAAAAGATCGTAAATTACCGGAAGAATTGATCCCGAATATAACTCTGGGTGAAATTGGTGCAGCGAGTGTTCCACTAGGTTTGATTTTAGCCTGTGCCCGTTTTGATTTTACTTATCCGAGCGTTAAAAATTGTATAATTTGTGAAATCAACGAATTTTTATTTCGGGGTGTTATATGGTTAGAAAATCCAGGCTTAAAATGACGACAAGTGCTAGACATCAAGTGAGATTACAACTTACTATAGTAATATATACAAGCATAAACTAAGGAGAGTTTAATCATGGGTGATAATGTTTTATTTAATGGAATGAGTTCAGTTCATGCTGGATCAAAAGGCGTTCTAACTACCAGCGATACCTGCCTAACACCACCATACTGTGTCCCAATACCTTATACCAATATTGCAAAATCAAGCGATTCTGCGATGACCGCAAATTCTGTTAAAGTCAATGGCAATCCAATTTGTACTGTTAAATCTAACTTTGCTGTGAGTCAAGGTGATGCACCCGGTTCATGTGGTGGAATTATCTCCGGTACCGTTCAAGGTAAGGCAGAATTTATCACCTTTTCAGGTAATATCCTGGCTGAAGGAAATCCTGTTGTTCGAAATAACGACAAAATGGTATCCAATAATAAAAATACCTCACCCATGCCGTTAATGCAGTCCAATGGTGGAAAACCACCTGAACTGGCAGACGAAGCAGCAATTGAGTTGGAAGCCGCCGAATCACCCAATGGTATTGAAGTTACGGTAATGGGTGGGGACATTCAATTCATGAAAGGGCAGTTTATCGAATCAGAAGAGGATCTGGATGGAGAATAGCAATGGCTGATGTAGCACATACCGCAGTCCCGGCAAATAGTACCAAAAACAAAGACGGTAAAAAACGCCATATATTGTTTGATCGCATTAAAAACACCAATACCCGGAAATTAAATCTGCGTTACAATGATACCGTACATGGCTGGTGTAATATTCCCTTTGGTAATGTTACGCCAGAAAAAAAAGACAGCATCACCAAAAACCAACACCTTTTTGTCCCAATCCTGCCATTACTATTTTCAACCCCGGAACGTAATAAAGACCAATACCGTGAAATAGATCAAGGCTGGTTGTATATTTTTCGAAATGAGTTTTTATGGCGTGAGCTAGAAGTGGTTAAAAACGGACAAATGCGCGATGTTAATTTACGATACAGTCAAGGTCTTGATGAACGTCAAGCCAGTAGCGAGCTGGATACCCGGGTTATCGTGCCACATCAAGTTGCGGGGGTCGAGCAAAATATCGAAATGGCCTTTTCCGAAGTTCAATGGAGTTGGTCACAAATCATTACGATGGGTGGCATGAATCAAAACGATCCTCGCTATCGTGAAAATTTACACAATGGAAAAGCGCATGGCCTGGATCATTCCGCGACAAGTAAAGATATCGATTTTTATCGAAAACGTGTCGATAAAATAATATTATCAAACCACAGCAATAATTTTGAAACAGAAATAACCCCCAGCGCTCATGTCGCACATGTAACAAATCCGAAAAATTTAACACTAACGAAAACCACACCACCTAAAATTAAACTACAAAATACCAGCGAAATTGCAGCGGTAATACTAAATGATCCCATTGGAATAACTCATCAATTAACAGCCGAATTAGCCGCCCACTGGAATGAGCTTATGGCAACGATGGCCTCATTAGAAACAGGAATAAAACCCGGTAGTCGGCAAGTCGTTATTCCGTATGAGGCTGAAGATATTAAGGCGCAGTTTAATATTGCAACTTATATGTACCAAATCGGATTTGGGAATGACAAAAATAAAGAACAATATGGTGATGATTTAAGCAAGAATCGCCTAGAAGCTATATTAGGGGTTAAAGAACGAAAATTAATCAGAGATAAAATTAAAATTGCACGCGATGCATTAATAAAACAATTAAAAGTCGATGAATACCAAAAAGCGATGACCGATTACACTCGTAATATTCATAGTCGATTAATCGATGGCAAAGCAATTATTGCATTGCACAATGAACACGTCGCAACCCACCCTCACGAAAAAGATTTTCATTTCGATATCCCCGACAATATCGAACCGGATTTACACCAAGAAGATGCTGGCTGGGAATATCTGCGCGACACCCTATTAGCAAAAAATGATATTGGTGCCATGTTATATGCCACTGTCGATAAACAAAAAATTGCAATACTAGGTAAAGCTGATGCCATAATAACAAAATTATTAGAAGGCTTTAAAAAATTAATCGTTAAAGATGTGTTGTTATTAAAACATAGCGTTCTAATTATTAATTCCTTCAAAGCGAATGGTGTTCCTGAAGTTGAAGTCAAACAAATGGATTTGCGTCCACAAATTCCAAAAGGGTATCGAACGGTTCCTGGCGCAATCCGTACTGAAATAGTGGAAGAGATTGGTGTAGAAAAAACCACCACAGTCACCGATACCGCAGCAGCAAAAAAAGCGTTCGATGGTACTGGCCAAAAATCTGCATCGGGTGTTGCTAAAGTTGAGTTTGGTGAAGCAAAAATTCAAATTTATCCTGCTGGTACTGATATTACTGCAGAAGCAAAGAAATTTGATGTCAGTTCCACAACGACAAAAACTGTTCATTTAATCGTAGAAAAAAAACATCCAACAAATCGATTATTAAAAGGCATTGAGCATACCGAAATGTACCGTTACGGAGTGAAAGGGGTGTTGGGGATTGTTGAACTAATAAATTTAGGTAGTGCCATTAATGAAATGAAAACGAAAGGACTAACGGGTAGAGAATTACTAAATGTAACAGGATCTATTGCTGGTTCATTAAACTTTGCATTGGAGATGCGTACATTACATTTAGATGCTGTAGGGGAAAATTTAGGACGAAAACTAACTAAGCTTATGAAATTATCAGGACGTGTTTCTCCAGCATTAGGTTTTGTGGTTTCAAGCTATGATTCATTTAATCGATTTAATGTTGAAGATTATGATGCAGCTGCTTGGCATGGTGCTGCTGCTGCATCTGGACTTGTGCTAATGCTAATTGCAGCTTCAGGTTTAATTTTACTCCCTATTGGACTTATAGTTTTCGGTCTATTTGCTGCTATTATGGGATCTATGGCAGAAGATGATTTAATCGAAACCTATGCCAAACATGGCCATTTTCGTAAACAGATAGATACAATTGATGGTACTGATTTGTGGGCAAAAATTAAAATACAAGCCAGTAATCCGGTTTACTCTGAAGACTTTAAAAAATGGAAAGATTTAAAAGTTGCCGAAGATGAATTAACTAATTTATTACACGGTTTAAAAATAGCGATGGGTGCTAAATACGATTTAGATGATAATGTTGTAGTGGCTAATGGCATGAAAACGACTATTACTAAAGCTACTGTTATTAAAGCACGAGTTACGTTTAAACGCTTTGAATTAGTCTCCAGCAGACTTGACTATCGCATGCGAATTTATCCAAACGGACTGGATGCCCTGTATAAAAATAATAAAAAATACATTGAAATCAGACCGAATGCCTTGGATTACATTAATGAAGATGAACTCGGGGGTATCAAAGGGATCAAAATGCAATTTAATTTAGCCGCAAATGTTACTAACACCATGAACGAGAAATCAGAAATCATCTTTATTTGCAGACAGTTAATGAATATTTCAACGGGTAATTTTGTACCAACTACAGATGCTGGTGGTGAATTTCGTTATTATGCAGTCAGGCGTAAAGGAACAAAAGGCTATCATTATAATACTGCTTATGGCGGTGCAGTAGAGGAAACCAGCGCCTCTCAAAAACTGGATGGTAAACATCGGGTCATTGGAACGATCATGCAAATAGAAAACAGTCATTTTTGGAATACATAATGCATTTATTTGAAAAATGGCGAAAATCAATTAATGGCACCGAGCTACCTAAAAATATTGAATGCCAACCTTCAGAATTATCAAAAAGGACAGCAGAATGGTTCGAATATATCGATGATAAAAAGATAATTCGAAATAATACTTTAGATTGGTATTACTATGTAATTTTGATTATTGGTTTTTTACTGGGAAGCTATTCAGTATTCTTTGAAGGAACTTCTGAACATAGAGGATGGATAATATATGTTGGTACAGGACTATTTTTGATAATAGCAATTTATACACTTATCTATGCAATATTTTCACCAAAAAAAAATGTAATTTTTGATCGCTTAAATGGAAAGGTTACAATAGGCGGCCCTTTTTGGATAAAACCAAAAATAATTCCATTTAAAGAAGTCAAAGTATTTATGCGAACTGAATATACTTATCTTTCATCAGAGCGTGTTTTAAATATTTATAGACCTGATTTATATAAACAAAATATAGCATTTAACAATCAGAGTTTTGAACACATTGCTTCGGATTGGGCATTCTTTCTTTGGTACATGGACAAAACACGTGAACTTCCACCTGGTGAAGTATTAGATCCATACCGTATTGAAGATGCAAAACGACGACAGCGTGATTTAAATTCAAAGTAGATGACAATTCAAAAAATAAAAGGAAATAAAGGTTAAAATCCGTAGTATCCACTTGGAGAATCTTTCGATTCATACCAAGTTTAAGATGCGAAACGTCTGAAATAAATTAAATTTTTTATAATAAATATGAAACCTAATCAATCACAAGGAAGTAGATTATGAAAGATCAAAGACAAATTAATATTGAATCTAATGTAGGTGTTATTGTATTTTTAATTGTTGTAACGGCAAGTTATTTTGTCATAGAAAAATATATTCGTAATCTTGATTTAGATGCAGCAGCAATGTATATTCTTTCATTTAATGCCTTTTCTTTTGTTAGTATACATTTAATTAAAATTAATATTCGAAAAATTATTTTTATTGTGGGCTCATCATTATATATTGGTACGCTTTTATATGTATTAACTTTATCTCATGGCCGTGATTTTAATCGAGTATTAATCGCAGTTGGTCTTTCAGTATTACTATCGACTATTATTTATCTATTTAGGATACGTAATCGTAATAGTATTATAACAAAAGAAGTAAGTTAAAATTAAATTCCATGCAAAATTTTAAAACGTGCCTTCAACTTAGACATTTTTCTTTGGTAGTAGATCGTGGGGTATAAAAAATGACATATAGAAGTAATAAAGTTACAGTAATTAAAGGAAGTAGAAACATTTTTTATGACATTGGAATTAAAAAACCTGACGAGTTAAAAGTTAAAGCACAAATTGCAGTTACTATTAATTCAATTGTGAAACACCGCCATATTACTCAAAAAGAAGCTGCTGGTGTTCTTGGTATTACACAACCACAGGTATCCGATCTTAATAAAGGTAAACTAAAACACTTTTCCATTGAACGTCTTTTTGAATTTTTAAATGCGCTTGGTCGCGATGTTGAAATTGTGATTAAAAAGAAAAATACTCGATCAAGACGTGATGCTGTAACACAAGTTGTTGCA
>JBGMQW010000199.1:0-6590 GCA_048060815.1 Thiohalomonadales bacterium
TTATGATAGCGAGCGTATTAAGTATTGGTGTTTCATGGTCTCATCTGCGCCGACGCATTAGTGGCCAGGTTGATACTGATGAATTAGATAGAGGACATTAAATCTAACTAAAATATATAACCCATAGTACATAATCATATTACCTTTAAAAATTATATAATAATGATATAACCGTCTCAGTATCTTTCTTAACAATGCCAACAGGCACATCTGAATTATATTTAATACTGTAAGTAATTTTTGACGATAAATTACCAACAATTTGCATTTTTAATGCGGTTACAGAACGAGTTTGAGTATTCTCATTACCCGATTCAACAGATAAATTTTGGTTAAATTCTGACGTATTACTGATAACCCAAATTAATTTTGCTGCACCTTTAAGAATTGTTTCACTCAATGACGCACCAGAATTTAATTTCGATTGCCTTGTACCAACACCCGCTTCTAAATCCAGCTTTAAAATTTTTTTATTGATAATATGGTTACCATAACCAAATGTTCCAGTTGATTGATAATCATAACCTGAGAAATCATCACTTTCATGGCTTAAGCCAACAAACATATAGGAGGCATTACTAATTTTATAGTCACTCTTAGCCGTTACATACCATCGTTTTGCGATGGTTTCGCCTTTATCGCTCTTATTAGTAACCTCAAATGTAGTCGTATGTTTCCATTTTATACGCTCATTAATAAGACTGCCTTTTGCATGCATCGATTTATTTTCAGTGTTTCCGGTACTCTTTAAATAACCTAACTCAGCATCACCAGACCATTTACTCAAAGTACTTTCTTCTGCGTGAAGCGAAACTGGTATAATCAATATAAACAACATCAAAATTTTCTTAAACACAACTAATTCCTAAATAATAAATTCACTGGCTCGTTTGAATTCTACGAATAACGTGTTGAGAATACGGTATGGCGATACCCTGGGTTTCAAATATTTCTTTCTTTAATTGTAATAATTCAGCACACACTGACCAATATTCATCCAACTTGAGCCACCGTCTTTCAACATTATCTACGATACAGGCAACCAACTCTATAACTATGTCTTTCGTGACAGCCATGACTATTAATTTTTAATATTCAACTGAATTCTTCAATCGGTCTAACCTAGCTATATAGGAGTATAATAACGTTAAATGGATTTTAACATATAAAAAATCAAGATCAAATAATAGAAAATTATACAGAACGAATACAACTTATGTATCACAAAAATATTTTTGGAAATTTAATATGTTTTTTATTTTTTGTATTAATTTTTAATTCAGCTTAGTAAGTAAGTATTACCCTGAAACAAGTTTCAAAGAAAGTCAGCAGAAAAAATACACAGGGTTTTAATTATTTTCAATCCCTAATGGTAGCTCAACCCAAAAAGTACATCCTTTTCCTGGTTCACACTCAACACCAATTTTTCCAGACATTAATTCAATTATATTTTTTGATATCACTAAGCCAATACCTGTGCCTTCAACATTATTAACATTATTCAATCGTTCAAAAGGCGTAAATAATTTGGCTATGTCATTTTTATGCATTCCTTCGCCAGTATCTGTTACTTGAATGCGAAGATGTTGTTTATTAATAACTTTGCACTCAAGTATAACACGCCCAAAAGTTCGATTATATTTAATAGCATTAGAAATCAAATTCAGTAAAACCTGTTTTAAACGAATAAAATCAGCAAATACACTGTATCCCTTGCCTTTTAAGTTATCGATTAATTCAACTTTATTCTCATCAAGTTGCACTTGAATCAAGGGTAAACATTGTAGTATTACGTCATCAACATCGACTTTCTCTAAAAAAATATCAAGCTTCCCTGCTTCGATTCGTCCTAAATCCAATATTTCGTTAATCAGATGCAATAAATGATTACCAGCATCCAGTATTTCCTTAATGTTATTTCGTTGATCCTCGCTTAACTCATTTGCCTCTAGTTCCAATAATTGCCCAAAACCCAGAATAGCATTCATCGGAGTGCGTAGCTCATGGCTCATACTCGATAAAAATTGTGATTTAATATTAGAAGCAGCTATTGCTTCATCTCTAGAAGCAATAGCTTCAATGGTTTTATTTTTTAAATCTCGAGTAAATGCAAACCCGTAATAAGTAATTAATATAATTGCTGAAATAGCCGATAATAAAAATAGAATATCGAGCCCTGCATTAGAATGAAACTCCGATAACTTTACTAAAGTCTCGATGAAATAAAATAATCCAAGAATAAAGATAAATGACAATGTTCCGATAAAGAGAGCCCATTGACTACCAAGCAAGGCCCCTGCCATAAAGATAGTAGGAGTCAACCATATTAGTAATGGAGAATACAGACCGCCACTAAAAACAATACACCATGCTGGTGCCAACCATAGTGACATCACAAGTAATATAGATGCATATTTAGTGTAGTTTATTCGTAATAAAAAAATCGAAAGGCTTACCGATAGTACAAAACTGGCCGGTGCAATTAAATTAAGCCATGCACTGAAATACCAATAAAAAAAACTAAATCCTAATCCTAATAAAAGACTTGAATTAAGATAATTATTCAGAATTTTATCTTTATTAAATTCACTATACAGAATATCAGTTGGCATTATTGTATTCGACTCAATTTTTATATTTTTAATACATTAAATTATATATGGAAAAACACGAAAATCATTTCGAAACAATAATATCGTTATGATCCTATCTATAATATAACTGAAAAAATGAATTGGATCAGAGCTGACAAACATTAAATCAAATAATAACCACTCTGCTATTGGCTTTATATTCAGTACAAGCTCCGAATCTTATGAGCTAAAAGATTCACTGAATTATAAGCACAATAACCCTTTAAGATTAATACCTATCTTTTTTAATTTTTACTACACAACTGGAAGACTAAAAACCCGTACTGACAACCAGAAGTAAAACCAATAATAATAGGAACTCAAGAATGTATCGACGATAGAACATAAATACCTCCACAGATCTTCTGTAATATCCCTAGTACTTTTATCATCCTTACTTACAGTATAGTTCAACTCCACTGTTTAAAATTACATAGAATTAGTTAATTATTATTAAAATTTTTTATGGTTAGTGGTCTATTGCTCTGGATCACTTGAAATAGTATTTTTTAGCCTAAAATTAATATTAAGTATGAAATAAAGCGAAAATCAAAATTTCAGGATGGTATTTATGAATATTCCTTTAAAAATACAATTAGTTAATTTTATTCCATCAGAGTCAATTAAAGATAAAATCGAAAGTAAATTGACCAAATTAAACCGACTTGAATACGGTATAAATAATTGCCGAATTATTTTAGAATCACACTATGATAAAATTTTAGAAACGTATTTTTATGAAGTTAAAATTAATCTGACTATGGTAGATAATGTAATTGTGACCAATCGCTATTCGAATACTCTCGGAAAATTTGAAGATATTTATGTTGCCATATGGCGTGCATTTCTTTCAATCAGGCAACAACTGGATTTCTATCATAAATCTGTATCACATAGAATGGATAACAAAATGAATACCATTACATTAGGTAGTGGCATTAAACTCCAGTTACGAGGAGCAACTCGAAATCAATAATAAAAGGACGTTCAATGAAACAAAATAAACATATCAAAACTGTATCATTAGTTTTAGGTAGTGGTGGTGCCCGAGGTTACGCACATATTGGTATTATAAACTGGTTAAATGAACACGGTTTTAAGATTCGATCAATTTCAGGTTGTTCCATTGGTGCTCTTGTAGGTGGTATTTATGCCACTGGAAATCTCGATGTCTATTCAAAATGGGCACAGGCTCTGGAAAAATCAGATGTCATTAGGTTACTGGATTTTTCATTTTCACAACGAGGACTCTTTAAAGGCGAACGAATAATTAATGTTTTAAAAGAAATGATCGGTGATTACAATATTGAAGATTTACCAATTTCCTATACATCAGTTGCCACCGACATAAATAACCAAAAAGAAGTATGGATTACTCAAGGACCATTGTTTGATGCAATACGTGCATCAATTGCTATCCCGATGATTTTCACACCTCATGAATATCTTGGAATGCAACTGGTGGATGGTAGTGTAGTCAACCCTATTCCGATTGCACCCACATTAAATGACAAAACTGATATTACTATTGCAGTTGATCCAAACGGTAAACCAGAACAAGTAAGTGTTCCACAATTAGCACCTGAAACCAATACTACTCAAAATGGAACTAATTATCGAAAAAAAATTACAGATTTTCTGTCAGGATTACGATCAAAATCAGAAAGAGAAAATACTAACTCTATTTCAGCTTACGATTTAGTTAGTAAAACAACAGAAGCCATGCAAAGTCGAATTACTGCATTGCAATTAGCCGCATACACTCCTGATGTTGTTATTTCAATTCCCAGAAATTTTTGTTCTTTTTATGAATTTTATCGCGCCCGAGAAATTATCAATGCAGGGTATGACAAAGCCAATAATGCATTATCGAAATTTAACAGCTAATACCAATATAATTTTTCAAGAATTATCCAGATCCATAAAAACGAGAACGAAGCTTCGATTCTGGTTATTGGTAACAACATAAATTGTTGTTACCAATTTAAATTTCGTATATTACGGATTTTTTACCCAACTGACATTGTCAATCCAGGCTGCACCAGAATTAACTAAAGTAGAAGCGTAATCTGCATATACCCAAGTTATAATGTGTTTTCCTGGCCCTAAAGTAATTGTTTCTGTTGTCCAGGGAAAATCGTCATATTGTTCTGAATAGATTTTGCGATCGATAATGACAGAAACAAAATTAAAATTCATTACATTTTGATTCTCTTTTTTCCATTTAAATGAGAGTGTGCCACTACCTTCTACTTCGGTACTAGCGTAAGATGTTTCTCCTGTAATTACTTTACCACTGACCAATGCACTGCCAGCCACACTTCCAACCACCGTAGTATCTTCAGACCACATAGCAGTACCACCCGTATATATGTTGATATTAGTATTATCAACCGCAGTATTTAAATCGACAAGTGCTAAACCGATTCCAGACAAGGTCGCTGTTAATGTCTTCCCCGATTTCATTGTTACTGTCAAATTAGCCGTTGATGGAACTGCTTGAATTGGCTCAAATTCAATTTCCAGGGTACAGGCTTTGTTCGCTGTGAGTGTACGCTTAGAACAGGTGTCAGTTTTAATTTCATAGTTACTATTGGCCGTTAAACTCACTGATTGTATCGTTTTAGTATCTTCTGACCAATTGAATGCAGTGATTTGTATGACACTGTCGATATCAACGCCCTGAGCACCAAAATTAGTATCTTGTGACAAATTAACTTGATCAGTGGTATCGGCAATCCAGGTAGTATAATTTGCGACTTTTGTATAAACACCATATGAATTTGGCGCAGCACAATCATATCCCCAGCTTACGATACCCACTTGATAATTTTTTCCATTGTAATCATAAAATAATGGACCACCACTATCTCCATAGCAGGAATCTTTGCCACCACTCTTAAATCCAGCACAAATCGAATTACTGGATACTTCCCCCCCTAATGCATCATTACATATCGTGTAATTAACATAAGGAACTTGTACTTCTTGTAAAATATTTGGATACACAAGGGATTTACCATCAAGCGCCCCCCATCCGATGACAGTTAATAAATCGTTATGAACTACTTGTTGCATTAACAATGGTTCGATGCTTGCCAATGTTGCATTTTTAACGGGAGTCTTTAATTTAATTAATGCAATATCATTATCCATAATAGGATCACTCGTATAATCGAGATGCTGATAAATAGCCTTAACACCTATTCGATCTTGTGCTGTAATATTTCTTAAATCGTATGCACCTACTGTTATTTCAAGTTCAGCTGATTGTGTTTGTAATAAACCACCAAGATTACGGGGCTCCAAACAATGTGCTGCCGTTAAAATAACATCGGGACGAATTAAACTACCACCACAACTTAGCGCCTTAGGTCCATAAGGTTCAGAGGCAATTAACAAATTAGCCATCCAGGGATAGTTACCCACAACCGCATCAGTACCACCAACAATTTTTGGCATTATTCCAAAATTAGGTTGTACTATTGTTGTCGAACCTGCGAATGCTGGATATGACGTTTGTAGTAATATTGGTACAAGGATAATTATTAAATGTTGTGATTTCATGTGATCTCCTTATCAACTATTTTTTTAATTTTTATTAAATATCTATAAAGGATTATAACAAGAATTTAAAATACAAAACCATCAACACGTAACTAATTTCTCAACATTAACCATCATAGCGCGTCATCTTTAGCCATAAACGTTCAAATTCGTTTGAATATTCACTAACCAATTTTCTATCATGTGTTGTTAATAAATTTTCCTGATTATAAAGTGTAGCACTACGAGTCCAATTGTAACTGCCAGTTAACAGTATTTTATTATCAAAAACAGCGAATTTGTGGTGCATATGATAATCAGTATTATCCGTTTTAACTGCCACACCAAGATGCGCAAGACGTTCAATATCCGATCCTAAATCCATCGACTTGTCATTATCGGTAATTATTT
>JBGMQW010000200.1:0-6481 GCA_048060815.1 Thiohalomonadales bacterium
TTTATCTTCATAGAATAATTTTGATACAGCTAGATTGGTACTGGGTACAAAAGCGATAACATTTGAATTAGTTAGTATTGTCATTTTTATGTATTTACCTTACGCTCGCATGGTGTTGTGAGTACGCTGGATATTTTAGTTTTTGTTAGGCTTTTTATAGTTTCTTCTCCATAAACACACTATTTGGATCTTCTTTATATTTACCAAAAGGCAAGCAGACAATAAACCCAAATTTCAAATACAACTTTCGAGCAGGTATAAAAAATGACATAGAACCTGTTTCTAGACTAACTTTATTATAGCCACGATCTATTGCCTCATTTAATATATGCTTTAATAACGTCGACGCTATTCCCTTTCCTCGATTACCAGGAGATGTTCTCATTGACTTAATTTCACCATGCAACTCATCTAAATATTTTAGTGCTCCACAACCAACTAATAACCCTGATTCATAAACAGACCAAAATGTTATTTCAGGTTTTCTTAATTCATTTAATTCAAGGGCATGTTTACTTTCTGGTGGAGATGTAGCTCTCATATCAGTAATGTGTTGCTCCAGAAAATATTCTATTTCCTTACTCGATAAATCATCAATGATAATTTCCATTTCCCGAATCCAATTATTTTATTGCATCAGCGGTGCATTGGGTCAACCTGGAACTTAGTGTTAGGCATTTTAGTCTACTAGTTCAACATCAAGAGAATCAAGAAGTCTAATTGCTTCAAACCGGGTAAATTTTGCACGTGTAATTTCATTAAAGTAGACATCAATGTTGTAATTAATCGCTTCTACAAAATTAACGCCAGTAAGATTTGTTTTATTAAATAAACAATTAGTGAAATCTGAATAAGAAAAATTAGCCTCACTAAAATTTCCTTCTCTAAAATCAACATCGTGCGCTTTACATTCTTCAAGCTCAATTTCTTCTAATCTTAATCCGAAAAAAGAGGAATCATTAATTATACTTTTGTAAAATTTAATTGGGGATGATAAAGTATAATTTGACCAGGATGCACTTGTCCAATCTACTCCGATTACTTTACACTCTTCAAAAAAAACATCTAAAAATTTACTTTGTTCTATTTTTATGAGACTAAGATTACATTGAATAAAATGACAATCAATAAACTTACTTCTATCTAAAACTGCTTCATTAAAATCACAATCCTTGAAAATACAACTATCAAATACTTTATCAGATAGATCTTTGCAAGTTAAATTCAAACACTTAAATTCCTCAGATGTAAACTCGTCAACATCGTCCTTGATATTTTTCATAGACTACTCATAAACTTAATACCGTCACTTCAGCGTTTTGTTATGTTATTGATCTGCAATAGGATATTTTGCAAAAATAGTTGGATATCTTCTTTTTGCTACTTTTAATACTTTTTCTCTATTACCAGATACTAATCTAGCTTGTTTATCAGTACTAATGACCATTCCGTAGTAATATATCTTTGGCTCTGGAAAATGCATAAGCTTAGGGTTATCGAATGATACTTTCATAAATTTTCTATTAGTTACAGTTGATCCTTTCAGTGGTTGAAATTGAATGGAATCTATTGCTAAGCTATCCCCTGCTTTAAAATGAAGCGCATACACATCACTTATAGGTTCCTCACGGTCTACCGCGTGAATAACTACGGAATAATTTTTTCCATCACCAGTCTTACCATTAATTACATTTACATTATACTTTCCAACAACAGCTAACAATACAAATGCATCATCGTCAAATATTTCATCAATTGGATCTACTCCATAATAGTATCCTGAATATACACAACCGCTTAAAATAACTACCATGATTGTTATAAAAAAATATTTTATTTTCATAATTGCTTCCTGAGTTAAATTAAATGACCGCTATTAGTATAGTGTGTTCTGCATTTGCGCACACGAACTTTACCTTTTTGATAGGCCTATTACAGAAGATTAATTTTGTAACCATACACTTATATATTACACTCTGCCCCTAGTCATTATTTATTTTATTCATTGATTACACAAAACCCATTACCAAAAGGGTCTGCACAATACGCAATAGAACCCCAGTCTCCGCTATCACCTCCTTCATGTAATCCTCCCAATTTCACTATTTTTGATACAAGTTCATCGACATTATCACAGATAAAATCTAAGTGAATAGGTGTCCAATGACGCTCATAATTGCGGACAACATCACTTGAGACGAGGGGGGTTGTTCCTGGTTCTTTTTCTTGCAGATAGATATCGGAGTTTTCTACAGAAAGAACAACCATATCACCTTGGTCACGAACTTTTTTACAGCCAAGTGCTTCAACATAAAAAGTCTCTGCTTTTTTTAAGTTTGAGACATCTATACTTACTGAAATTTTTATCATAATATATTTCCCTTTGGTTAATTTTCAATTATCACTCTTAAAAAGGAAGATTATACTGTATGCCTCCTGACACCGTACTGTCAGGAGTAAATGGGCGATTTTTTTACATTCATTGCAAAAAAAACGCGGGTTTGCGGAGTCAATCTTGAGTCACTTGATATGCTCACTACCCTGCATGTTTAGAGACAAAAGAATTTAGCTCAGATTCGGAGTTAACTTGAATTTTTTGTTATGTATTTTAATTTGCACAGTTAATGATTAATTTAAAGCGTTCATTTTTAAATATCGAATTATCACTATTAATAATGAATTCATGATTTTTCTTTTTTAATGATGAAACTACACCATGTACAATATGTTGTTGATCACTAATTAAATTAACATCATATTGGATTAATGCAGATTTGCATCCACAGTTTCCAATATTATTTTTCACATCCCATGACGTATCTAAAAATAAAAAATTGTGATAAGCCACAAGTTCATTTTTTTTTATTTTTATACAGTCTGTTAATATTGAATCTATAATAATATTATTGATATTGTTTTCCGCATAGCAAAACTTAGATACAGGCAATAAGAATATAAAAATCAATATGAATAATTTCATCTTTAAAACCATGTTAATTGGATATCATTATAAAATAAGTCTTCTATTACTTTCTCCTTTGAAATACTCTAACGCTTTGCTCAGTGGCAATTCAAAGTGGCGAGTTTTTATCCTAAATTATTTATCTAATTACTTGTGATGCCTCCCAGCCTATAATAGCTGACTTACGAGTCTCTCCCCACATATAACCGCCAATATTACCGCTTTTTTGTATGACTCTATGGCAGGGAATAAGAAATCCTACAGGGTTATTTCCAATGGCTGTGCCCACCGCTCTTGATGCTTTTGGTTTGCTTATACATTTGGCAATAGCCCCGTAGGTCGTCAAACTACCAAGAGGAACTTTAAGCAGGGTTTCCCACACCTTTAATTGGAAATCTGTGCCATTTAAGTGCAGTTTAATTTGATCTATTTGGCTCCAGTCTTTTTGAAAGATAAATAGTGCATTTTGCTGAAATTGATCAACTACTTGATGGTATATTGCATGAGGAAACCGAGCTTTCAGATTAAACAAAGCTCGGTCTTCATCCTCTTCAAATGACATGTGGCAAATCCCTTTATTGGTCGATGCCACAATGATCTGCCCAAAGGGACTTTCGGCAAAACCGTAATTAATTGATAAGTTTTCTCCACCATTTTTATATTCACCCGGCGTCATTCCTTCAATATTAATGAATAAATCATGCAAGCGACTTGTACCTGACAAACCAGTCTCATACGCGGCATCAAGCAATGTTGCATGATTATTCTTTAATAATTGTTTTGCATGTTCAAGGCTTAAATACTGTATAAATTTTTTAGGACTAACACCTGCCCAATCAGAAAACAATCGTTGAAAATGAAATGGGCTTAACCCAACGACAACGGCTATTTCATCTAAAGAAGGCTGCTCTTTAAAATGTGATTTTATATAGTCGATTGCAACAGCAATACGATGATAATTAACCTGTTCATTATCAGTCATCTCTAATCTATTTCTCATTAAACAAGCTAGTTTATCAATACTTACGTTTTACTAATCGAAACGCCACCATCAACCAGCATTGCCGAGCCTGTGGTGAAACTTGACGCATCTGAAGCTAAGTATAATGCTGATTGTGCAATCTCTTCTGGTGAGGCTCTTCTTTTTAACGCATGTATGCTGTTTACAAATTCAATCGTCTCAGGCGAATCACCAAACTCCTTAGCCATTGGGGTATCTGTACCTCCGGGTAATAACGCGTTTACTCGAATTGCATTTTCACCATATTCACTGGCTAATACCTTTGTTAAACCAACCACTCCAGCTTTACTAGCTGCATAAGCTGCCATTTGAGGCAGACCGATTGTGTTGCCCACAAATGCTGACGTGAAGATAAGTGAACCACCCGACTTTAACATAGCAGGTAGTTGGTATTTAGCTCCCAAAAAAGCACTGGTCAAATTAGCTTCTATTGTTTCATTCCATGCGTCAAGGGAAACATTGGGAGTTGAATCTGAAACGCCTAATATGCCAGCGTTATTAAATGCAATATCAAGACCGCCATATTCTTGAATAGCAAGATCAACCAGTGCTTTAGCGTAAGCTTCGCTTTTTACATCGCCTGCTAATGCTTTTGCTTCTCCGGCAGCTTGTTGTATCTCCTCAACGAGTGTATCAAGTTCGTGTTGCCTTCTTGCTGCAACGATTACCTTTGCGCCTTCCTGGGCAAAGAGTATTGCCGTTGCACGACCAATACCTGAACTTGCACCTGTAACAATAGCAACTTTGTTTTGTAAAATGTTCATACGAAATCCTCTTAAAGTATTTAATAGCGAATAGCTAGAGGTACTTTAAGATGACTCGCATTAATACTCGACCCGATTCTTGCTATGAGAACAACGCTTAGTTTAACCGCCGTTTTTTAAATCCCCTGGAACTTCTTATTAGGCACTATTTTACTTCTAGTTGATAAGTCGTAAATTTATTACCAAGAAGCTCAGTTTCATGCACATTTTTAGAGATTTTTTGTAAAAATTTATAGCCAGGGCGAGTATGAAGAAGGTGTATGAAAATTTCATCATGGCCTAGCTCTTTTGCCCAGCACATAATGTCATGAAATATATTTTTTCCCAAGCCCCAAAATTTATCATCAATCACAATTGCAATCTCATATTTTCCATCTTCGAATTGTATACCACACCAACCAGCTAATTTATTGTTATAAATAATACCTCTAACTCTACAACCTTTAGAGGCATCAGTATCTATTTTGGAATTCATCCAATCCTTGATAGTATCGATATTAAATAATTCATGCTCGATTAAGTGCTCTCTGATTTTTTGGCTATTTAGTAATGATATAAAATAATTTAGATTTATTTCATTTAGTCTTACATATTTTATGGTGTTCATCTTAATACTCAAACAATATACCGCTTATCAGCTACGTGTGGACCACCATTATAATAAGAGCATTTTTCAAATTCAATTCTATTTGATTCATAGCCGTATTCATTCATTTTTTTGTATTGAAAGCTCATGTTAATATGTGGGTGTGCTTGATCTTTCACATTGAATCGGTTGAAAACTACTGATTAACACTTTACATTACAGCCATGGAACTATTTACATCAATGTCAGTATTTCGACGTGTTGCAGAAACTGGAAATTTTTCGGTAGTGGCTCGTGAGTTAAAACTATCACAACCAACAATTAGTAAGCATATTGCAGCACTTGAGAAGCATCTGGATGTAAAACTTCTCAACCGCAGTACCCGTCAATTAAGTTTAACCGAAGTTGGTAAACAGTATTATGATCGTTGTATTCATATTCTTGATGAATTAAGTGAGACAGAATCGACGCTGGGTAATCAGCAATCGCAATTAACCGGAACCTTGCGCATTAACACCCCGGTGACATTTGGCGAGCTTAAAATTGTACCTCATCTGTGGCAATTTCATACATTATATCCCAATCTAAAAATAGATCTGAATATGGATGATCATTATGTCGATCTGGTAAAAGAAGGAGTCGACCTTGCTATTCGTGTCGGGCCATTAACGGATTCAACTCTAATTGCTCGTAAAATAGGAGATAGCCCGCGTGTCACTGTTGCTAGTCCGGCATATCTCGCAGAAAATGGTGAGCCAGAAATAGTACAGGATTTAAAAAATCATAATTGCATTATTTATATGTTGTTAACAACGCGCAATGAGTGGCATTTTACCGGACCACAAGGTAAGGAAACCATTCGGGTTAATGGACACTTTAGTGTTAATAATCCTCGAACGATTCGTCAGGCGGTGTTAGCGGATCAGGGAATCGCAGTGACACCATTATGGTTGATAGGAGATTCAATTAAATCAGGGGCAGTAAAAGTAATATTAAAAGACTATGTTCCCACACCATTAGAAATTAACGCTCTTTATCCCCAACGGCTTTTTGTTCCTGCCAAGGTTCGACGTTTTATTGATTTTATTCACGCTAAACTAGCTAAGGAAGATTAGACACCTTAAAAATGATAGGGCTAACACTTTAGA
>JBGMQW010000201.1:0-6438 GCA_048060815.1 Thiohalomonadales bacterium
GATTATATTTTCTTGTAACAACAAATTCTCAGGATATAATGTGGCTCGTATAGTTGTGTTACTATCATCACGCTGCATATATGATGCAACGAAAGTTTGATTTTCCTTAAGACGATAAATTAAACTGGCACGCTGCGAATTATTACTCAAATAATATCTTTTTTTATCTTGATAATCATCAGGATCAAACTTGACTTTTAAATCACCAGATTCAGTTTTTCGGTCTCTTAGTTCAATTTGTATATTGAGCTTATCAGTAACACGTGCATGAAGAAAGACATTGTAAATTTCATGTTTTAAATCATTATTAGGACGAAATCCATCACTTTCATAATAATATTGTCCCAGGCTATATGAAAACCAGTCATGTAAACCTGATAAAATAAGATTATCACTTTTGGTATTATTACCACCTATTAAACCATTAAATTGTAAATTAGTTTTATTCCGGGTAAACATGGGGTTAAATTCATTAAACGATGAATCCACAGGGCCGATGCCGTCCAACACTCCAATATTACCCTCTGCTATTTGTGGTTGAATTGGATTCAAGTTTAACGGTTGAAATAATTGTGCTTGTAATAATTCACTAACTCGAGAAATTTCTTGTCGTGGTTGATTTAAATACGCATCAGATAAAAAGCGGTGAGCTGATCCGTTTGATGGGTCAGTATTAACTGCTTTATAGGCTTCATTTAATGCTAGTTGATTAAAATCTAAATCGGTATAAATTCTTGCACTGCTCACACTGCGTGCAGCGTCATCTTTATCGAGCTGAAGTGATGAGCGATACACGGCTCGATTATTATTGAGTTCGATTGATTGTTGTAATTCATTCAGTGCTTGAATTGGTTTATTTATACTTTGTTTGCGTATCGCGTTGTAAAAATAGGCGGTTGGATCATTTGGATCCAATTCTTTGGCCATTTGATATTGTGTTGCAGCCAGTGTGTTCCGTTTTTCTTCGTAATAAGCTTTACCTAAATAACTTCGAATTAATGCATTGTTTGGATCTAGAGTTGTTGCAAACTCAATCTGCTGACGACCGAGTGCTAATTTTCCAGTTCGAATTAATACTAATCCTAAACCGAGTCTTGAGAGTGGGTCAGTATCATCTAATTCTATCGCTTTTTTGAAAGTTTCAATTGCCTTGGTTGTTTTAATACGAGTCAGGTAAGCAAACCCAAGTGTTCTATGAATACTGGCAGTATTGGGGTTTAAAATATTCGCTTTTTTTGCAGCTTCAAGTGCTTTATTTAATTTACCCGTCATCAAATATAATTCAGATAAACGTGACCATATTAATACGCTATCGGATGATTGTTGATTACGAGCAGTAAATTCTTTAATTACTTTTAATGCGGTGTTGATGTCAAATTGACTTTGAATTGCATAGGAGAGTGCTAATACTGCACTAATGTTATTAGGATTGATGGAATATGCTTGTTCCGCTAATGATAAGCCGGTTGATTTTTTATTTTGCACAATTGATATAATTGCTTTGAGTGCAATTGCGGGTACATATTCGGGCTTTATTGATAATGCGGTATTTATATCGTCTTGCGCTATAGTTAATTGCCCTACATTTAAATATAAACCTGCTCGATAAGTCAGTAGCTTGGCATTATCTTTTACTATTGCAGTGATTTGCATTTTCTCAATTGCGCTGGCGATATTACCGTTTTTCCAGTCTGCTATTGATTTAGTAATGATATCCTGAGTTTTCTTGGGTAAATGTTTGTAATCCACTATTTTAAGTTCAATTATTGTTGGATAATACATTGACCATTGCACAGCATCACGTGGAGCGACATTTATTTTTTTAACGGGGATTTGATCTTTAAGCGTAATTGCAGTTTGCCCTTGTGTCAGTGCCACAGCACCAAAATTATTTTTAGCGACTACTTTTCCTTCAAAAACAGTTACTAGTGAATTATCCTCATTTACTTGTACAACAAACTCGGTACCTTCAACCGCTGCATTTACAAATGGAGTTACAACAGTAAAACTTTGTTTTATACGGGCAATAAAATGAGCAATACCCTGTTGTAGATCTATCCAATGAGATTGTTCATTTTCAAGGTTGGCTAGTGTAATAGTCGTATTTTGGTTTAATCTAATGAGAGTATCATTAGTTAATAAAATAGCTGCACGACTGTTTTTATTCACACGTAACATGTCATTAGAACATAAACTATTGTTAATTTTCACTATTGACCAATTATTTTGTTGTGTGGATTTAGTTGCGCTTCGTTTATCAACGCTACCCTGGATAGATATCACTTTTGCAACTGATGTAGTGCACTCTGCAGCCGACAAATTACCTATCGTTAATCCATTAAATAATATTAAGAACAATACAAAATTCAATTGTATATTCTTCCATGACATGGTGTTTCCCCAAATTTTTAAATTACTTTATGTGTTTTTATTATTATTTTATAAATAGTTTTTATAATGTTTTAATGACTAACTTAATACTGTATAAATTTTAAACTACTTGTGTAGGATTTAGTGGGTTCGCTACATTAATAAAATTGTTAAGTGTCTTTAAGCGATTAATGGTGTATCAGATTACTATGTGTACTGTAGCAAATAAAGTTAACTAGTAAATGTTAATATTTACTATTTAGCAGTGGAAAATTTCATAACACATAAAAAAAGTACCAAATAAAAATATGCCAGTGTTACTCAATCTTTGAAAATAAAACCACAGTGACGGATTTCATTTTTTTAATTGCTTATAATAAACCGAAAGTGCTGGCTCGGTTAAATATGTTTGCTGCCAGAACATAACACTTTCAATCATTATTAATATTGGCAAGAGTAATGGTGGTATTCTGATTTAATCGTAATAGGGTATCGTTGCTTAATAAAATAGCTGCACGACTGTTTTTATTCACGCGTAACATGTCATCAGGACATAAACTATCATTAAGTTTCACAGTTGACCAATATTTGGCTTGTGAGGATTTAGGTGCGCTTCGTTTATCAACGCTACCCTGAATAGATATCACCTTTGCTACTGATGTATTGCATTCAGCAGCAGATAAATTATTTAGTGCTAATCCATTAAATAATATTAACAATATTATTAAAGTTTTTTGTCTATTCCAACGTAACATTACATTTTCCCCAAATTATATATGTATTTCATTGTAATATTAATGAACAGTTTTATATAAAAACTTGATGTTTTAATATAATTGTATTTATTTACTCATTACTTGTATGTAGGATAAATCTGATTCTTCATATTATTAAAATATATTTTTTAAGTGTTTTTATAAAATTAATATCTGACAATAAAGGGTTGTAAAAAATCGGGAAATAACTACCTATGGATGTGTTGTTGAAAAGTCATGTGTTTTTAAAAGTTTGGATTATTGTTGTATTTTTGTTTAGTGTTCCTTCCTTCGCCAGCACAGTAGCGACAGGAACATTTACGGCAACTAAAACATGTCAAGCTTATGTCTCAAAGAGCAAACGCAGTAATCCAGATAAAACACAGCTTAAAATTAAAAAAAAGTATACTATTTTTGAAGCGAATCGGGTTGTTAATCCTGAGTGGTATCGTATTCGGGTTCAAGATGCAAACCCTGTAGAACGTTGGGTTTTAAAAGCTTGTGGTGCAGTCAACATCACAGGTGGTGGTAATACTCCGGTTGATGGTAAGAAATGTCAAACAGCGGGTCTTGAAGACAGCTATAAATTAGCACTAAGTTGGCAACCTGCTTTTTGTGAAACGCATCGAGATAAACCGGAATGTTCGATCACGAGCGTTAAAACTTACCAGGCACGTAATTTTACATTACATGGTTTGTGGCCTAATAAAAAATCCTGTGGTACAGGTTACGGTTTTTGTGGTGAAGTCAAAAGCAAACCTGGTGATTTTTGTGATTATCCGATTTTAAGTTTGATCACCGAGGTACGGAATGAATTAGAACTGGTGATGCCAAGTGCGAAATCCGGCTCTTGTTTGCAACGCCATCAGTGGTATAAACATGGTACCTGCCAAACTAAGTGGTCAATTGATGGTTATAATACAATAGCTATTGATTTAGCGCGCCAGTTTAATGAATCTGGTATAGCGTATTTCATTTCTCGTAATATTGGTAAACAAGTAAGCGAAGCTGATTTCTTCAAACGGGTTAATTGTAGTTTAGGTGCTAATGCCCATAAACGTTTAAATATTAAATGTAAAAATGGCAACCTGGTCGATATCTACATCAATCTACCTGTTGATATAAAAAAAGGTGAAAACCTGGCGGAGTTGCTAAAACGTAGCGGAGAAGATTTTAAATCAAATTGTAACGGGTCATTTAAAATCGATCCGATTGGATTTGTGGATTAAGCAATTTAATGAACAATAATGTGGTTATTATTAATGAATAAATTCCTGTCACTTTTTTAATTTGATTTGTAAATTAAAATAACGAGAAACTTATCATAAATCTAAACCACATTAGTACGTTAATTAATCTAGATTAATTTTAGTTGATAATAAGAATATATGTAATGTTCGTCTTAGTTTACTGGACTCAGATACTGAATACGTTACAATACACTTTTTAGTCTTATGTGGATAAGGTGATTGTATGAAGGATTCAATGATAGATACGATGTTAGCTATGATGCCCTATATGAAGCCATTTATGTGGTTTGGTGCGGCATTTGCTGTAATTGGAATTGTGTTAATTCTAGCGCAACTTATGTTTAAATCAAATGCAAATAAAGGCATTGTGTTGTCAATGCGTATTGTTTTAGTAACGGCTGTATTTTTCTTATTGGCACAAGCTGCGGGTGTTTATTTGAGTATGTCGCCTACTGTTAACTTTGGAGATTCAAGTAAATTTGAATTTATCTTAGTCAGCTTTTGGCATATTGGGTTAGCATTTTTGTTTACAGCATTAATATTAAAGATATTAGGTAAAACAAAACAGCAAGCAGCAACTTAAATATATAACACATAAAAAAACCACCTGGAAAGCTTAGGTGGTTTTTTATCAAACTAGAATTAGTCTACGCCTGGTATTAAGGTTATTAAACGTAAAACAAACTAAATTACTTTATACGAACAAATTCACCACTTGCACAAACATTTGCATCGGTGCAACCATCCAGTTTCCAGGTATCTGCATTTGTCATGCTTAATTTAGCATTGTAAGTATCACCAGTTTGAGGATGAGCTACTTTACCGACAAAATCATCACCCATGCCTTTTAACTTTGATTTAATGATTTGCATGCCGACGTTTTTAGGTCCAGAAACGACTTTTGCGCAGATTTCAGTTGAATCACATTTATCAACAACAATAACAAATTCTTCCCACTTCCACTTACCAACCATTTTGTTTATATCGCCTTTTGCGAACGCTAAATTTGAAGTACTTAATGCGATTAAAGCAAATGATGTAAAAATTATTTTTTTCATAACAGCTCCTTAGTTTAAGAATTTTCCGGTGAATATTTAACCCCCTATGCTGCTTAAAATTAAAATACAGGAGAATAAATATCAGAATATTATAATTTATTTAAATAAAGAGTCAATTGCAGATAGCACATATTTAGGAATATAAATGACAAAATGTAATGTAGTATTTAACAATAAATTCAAAATTATTAGCCGCAAAGGCGCAAAGAGCGCAAAGAAAGATAAAAAGCGTATTTATTTTATAAAATCAGTATCCATTTTATCTCTTACTTGCTTTACATATGGTGCCAGTGAGTGGTCTTTACGGCAATGATTTTTACGCTGAATAACTACCACGAAATTTAATATAAAGCGAATATGTTGATAAATATCAATAAAATCGACAAAAATGATGCTAATAAACCTAAAAGCAGGCTGATTGTAGTTGCTATACTAGTATTAAAAGGTTTTTAGATAGCTACAAGTAAGTTTTAGATAATGAAATTATAAAATTTTGAATATTATGTTAAAAGTACAAGACAGATATATGCCTAGAACACTCTGCCAAAAATATGGATTTGACCAGGATGGTCGTTTTCAGCGCTTAAAATTATTAGGTTTAGGAGTAGAAGCTGAATCCATTTTGTCGACATTACAGACTCGTGTAATAACACCTGCGGAAGATATTTTGGTCAATAAATTTTATGATTATTTATTGAATCAAGAACCTATGAAAGAATATCTTATTAATGACAGTTTGATTGAGCGCTTGAGAAAAACACAAATCAAATATATTTTATCGATTGGCGTTAATTTTGATAGTGAAGAATATTTTGAGTCAAGATTACGTATTGGTTTGGCGCATGCAAATATTGGTTTACCATTAAGTTTATATCAATGTGCATATAATGTTTTACAAGAATTAATTTCAGAACAAATTCAACTGTGTGATGATATTCCTGTTGAAGAAAAACTACAAATACAGTAATCTTTGCTTCGAATTATAACTCTCGATAACTCACTTGC
>JBGMQW010000202.1:0-6361 GCA_048060815.1 Thiohalomonadales bacterium
TTGTTTATATTTTATACAGATTATGACTTTCACTAGATATTTTAAGGTATTAGATCGCTTATTTAATAAATTACTTTTAATAAAGTACTTTAACTTTGATGAGTATATAAGGTATTATTAATATAGTGAACTTATATTATTTAATACCCTTAATCTAAAAAAAGAAAAAATTATAATTATCGTAGTGACTGTTTAGGAGTAACAACCATGTTCTTTGCAATGACGCACGAATTGTCAGCACTTTTTAAAATCGCGAAATACCAAATATCCACTTTAGTAATGTTGATGTTGTTTGCGCCATCAATACAAGCTGTTAATCAAACATTATTAGTTGAGCAAGTAGAATTACTAAATTCACCGGTATTACGAAATCTCGACGCCTTGGTCGAAGCAGTACATCAGGCAACAGTTTCTTCTCAGGTAGCAGGACGAATTATTTCTATTCCAGTAGATGTTGATGATTATGTTGAGAAGGGCGGTATCATTGTACAATTTCGTGATAAAGAAATTCGCGCTGCATATGATTCTGCAAATGCGAAATTAAAAGCAGCGCAATTATCATATAATCGTATTCAGGATATTTATGAAAAAAATCTGGTTTCAAAATCGGCGTTGGATCAATCTGAGGCATCATTAAAATCTGCTATAGCTAAAGTGCAGCAAGCGCAGGAGGCGTTAGAAAACACCATTGTTCGTGCACCTTACAGTGGTATTGTAGTTAAACGGCTCGTTGAAGTTGGTGAAAGTGTACAAGTTGGTACTAAATTAATGACCGGTCTTTCCCTGGAAACATTACGTGCCACAACTCAAATACCACAAGAGATTATTCATGCGGTTCGTAAACGTAAAAAAGCCTGGGTATACGTAGGTGAAAATAAAGATCAGCGTGTTGCTGTTACCTCAATGTCAATTAGTCCATATGCTGATCCAGTTTCACATACGTTTTTAGTACAGCTTTATTTACCTAAAGGGGACCATAAAATATATCCGGGTATGTATACCAAGGTTAGTTTTAGTGTTGATGAAAAAGAATCTCTTGTTATTTCAAAAAGAGCGATCGCTTATCGAAGTGAAGTAATCGCTGTTTATGTTAGAAATAAAAATGGTAGTTTAAGTTTTCGTCAAATCCGATTAGGTCAGGATGTTGGTGCAGATCAGATTGAAGTATCAGCGGGCTTGTCTCAGGGTGAAGAGATAGTTCAGGATCCGATACAAGCTGCAGTTCAAATCAAATACCAGAATTAAATCAACCAAAGGTAAATTAGCATGGAAAAGCTCGGTCTTTCAGGTCGTATTGCGAAATCGTTTTTGATAACAGAAATTACACCGCTGTTAGCACTGGTTGGTTTTTTACTGGGTGTTTTTGCGGTGATGGTTACACCACGAGAAGAAGAACCTCAAATCAATGTAACGTTTGCCAATGTATTCATACCGTTTCCCGGTGCTTCTGCAAAAGAAGTTGAACAAATAATAAGTTCACCTGCAGAACAAATAATTTCTGAGCTGGAAGGTATTGATCATGTGTATTCTGTTTCACGTCCAGGAATGTCAATTTTAACTGTGCAGTTTCAAGTAGGGCAGAATCGTACGCAGGCAATCGTACGCTTATATAATGCAATTTATTCTAATAAGGACTGGTTACCAGTAAATCTTGGTGTCGGGCAACCATTGATAAAACCAAAAGGTATTGATGACGTTCCAATAGTGACCTTGACCTTGTGGATAGACGATTATACTCGAGGAACTTACGACTTGTTAAAAGTCTCTCATGCGATTGAGACTGAAATTAAACGTGTTAGTGGCACACGCGATATTTACACTATTGGTGGAACTAAAGATATTGTTCATGTCATATTAGATAGTAGTGCATTAGCTGCACATAATATGTCAATTGATGACTTAAGACAGTCTCTTAGGTTGAGTAATGCAGCAATGCCAGTTGGTCAAGTCGTCACTGAAAATAAAACTATCGCTATTCAGGCCGGTGAATTTTTATCTACTGCAGAAGAAATTAAAGACCTAATCGTAGGTGTATATGGTGGTTATCCGGTATATTTAAGAGACGTTGCAACAGTATCACGTGGTCCGGAACATGCGAGACATTATGCACAACATGGAACAAAAAAAGGTCGTTATCCTGCAGTAACAATGGCTATATCAAAACAACCGGGTACTAATGCGGTAGATATTGCCAATAATATTATTCAACGTGTTGAGCAATTAAAAGGTATCTTTATTCCGGATGGTGTCAATGTAACCGTGACTCGTAATTATGGAGAAACTGCTGATGCTAAAGCAAAACATTTAATTAAAAAACTTATCTTCGCAACAATCTCGGTCGTGTTATTAGTACTGGTTGCAATCGGGTATCGTGAAGCTATTATTGTGGGTGCTGCCGTTGTTATCACACTTGCAATTACCTTATTTGCATCATGGGCCTGGGGTTTCACTTTAAACAGGGTATCCTTGTTTGCACTAATTTTTTCGATCGGTATTTTGGTGGATGATGCAATTGTAGTTGTTGAAAACATTCATCGGCATCTCGAACTCGGAGTTGATAAACTTCGGAACTTGATTCCAATTGCAGTTGATGAAGTAGGTGGTCCTACAATTCTAGCTACATTCGCGGTGATTGCGGCTTTATTACCAATGGCATTTGTAACAGGCTTGATGGGACCTTATATGGGACCAATACCCATTAATGCTTCAATTGGGATGTTAATTTCGTTAGCCGTTGCTTTTATTTTTACCCCCTGGTTATCTTATAAATTATTAGCAAACGTAAAGCATACTACTAAAGTTGCGAATGGTGGAGGCAGTAGTTATAATTTTTTTAGTCGAGTTATCGGTCCATTTTTACGAGGGAATGCAGGTAGAAGTAATCGTTATAAATTACTAATCGGAATTTTAGTACTTATTGCATTATCAGTTAGTTTGGCTGTTGTTAAATTAGTCGTTCTTAAGATGTTACCTTTTGATAATAAATCCGAGTTTCAAATTATTGTTGATATGCCGGAAGATACACCACTCGAAGAAACTAATCACGTATTAGGTGAATTAGGAAAATATATTGCAACAGTTCCAGAAGTTAAAGATTATCAGATATATGCGGGTACTGCAGCGCCGATAAATTTTAATGGTTTGGTACGTCAGTATTATTTGCGACAGGAAGCACATTCTGGTGATCTACAAGTCAATCTTGTCGATAAAAGTTCACGTGAACGTAAAAGTCATGAAATTGCTTTGTCGGTACGCGAAGGTTTACAAAAAATTGGAAATCAATTAAACGCAAACGTTAAAATAGTCGAAGTACCTCCTGGTCCCCCAGTATATTCACCACTAGTCGCTGAAATATACGGCCTGGATTATGACGGACAAATAACTGTCGCTAAACAAGTTCGTGCTATCTTTGAAACCACCGATTCTGTTGTTGATGTTGATGATACGGTTGAAGCAGGAGCTAAAAAATTAATTGTCAAAGTTGACCAGAAAAAGGCAGCTTTATGGAATGTATCACCACAAACGATAGTTAGTGCAATTGCAACAGCACTAAATGGTGAAGATGTAAGTTTTATGCACAATGGTAATGTAAAATATTCGCTACCAATTCGTTTGGAAAATTCACTGGAAGACAAATCAACCATTGATGATGTATTAAATTACCGAGTTCGGAACAAAAATGGTAAATTAATCGCCTTAGCAGATTTAGTGACAATTAAAAACACCACTATTGAAAACGCACGTTATCATAAAGATTTATTACCGGTAGTGTTTGTTACTGCTGATTCTGTAGGTGAGCTTGACAGCCCATTATATGGAATGTTTGATATGGTCTTTCAATTAGGAGAAAAAATATTAATTTATGGGCATTCGATTAATCAATCATTTTTGTCACAACCAGAAAATCCTTATGAATACAGTTTAAAATGGGATGGTGAATGGCAAATTACCTATGAAACATTTCGTGATATGGGAATTGCTTACTCTGTTGGCATACTTATGATTTATTTATTAGTCGTAGGCCAGTTTAGATCCTATATAGTGCCTTTAATCATCATGGCACCAATTCCACTAACCATCATTGGTGTCTTGCCCGGTCATGCACTTTTTGGAGCACAATATACAGCAACGTCAATGATAGGCATGATTGCACTTGCAGGCATAATTGTCAGGAACTCAATACTACTGGTCGATTTTATTAATCAACAAGTTCGGGAGGGTATTGATTTCGAAGTTGCTGTAATTCGTTCCGGTGCAGTTCGTGCCAAACCAATTATTTTAACCGGCCTTGCGGCAATGTTAGGTGCCTTTTTTATCGTTGATGATCCGATTTTTAATGGGCTGGCTTTGTCACTGATATTTGGTATATTAGTTTCAACAGTATTAACCCTGGTCGTCATTCCAGTGATGTATTATGCTTTTATGCGGAATAAGCTGGATACTTTAAGAGAGTAATACATCAATTAAATAACCTGAGCTCGGCTTTAAATAGCCGGGATCTTTCTTGTTGAAATTGTGTTAAATGTTGCTATTCTATCTCCTCAGATTAAATGAAAGTACAGGTTAAGGATAATACAAATGCCAGCAGAACCTTATTCAAAGTATCTTCAGATTTTTGTCGTTAGCCTGTTTTCGCTTTTATTGTTAAATTCCTGCAGTACTCCTAAGCAAGATAATCGTCACAAAGCGCAACTATATTACGGTGAAGATCATTTAACAAAAATAAAACAAATTACTTTTACCGGTGAAAATACTAATGCGTCATTTTCACCGAATAATAAAGAAATTATATTTTTATCTACACGTAATAGCTTAAGGTGTAATGCAATATTTCGGATGGATAGTGATGGTAGTAGTATTAGTCAAATTTCATCCGGTAAAGGTATCGCGGCATCACCTTTTATTGCTCCCGATAATAACGCAATTCTTTATTCTTCGACTCATTTGGTTGATTATAAATGCCCAACAAAACCAGAATTTTCCAGGGATTATGTTTGGTTACTATATAGTGATTATGAAATTTTTAAAGCAGGTTCCAGTGGCGGTAGTTTAAAACGTCTTACCAATACCAAAAAATATGATGGTGGTGCTGTTTATTCACCAAAGGGCGATAAAATTATTTTTACATCAAATCGTACTGGTGATCTTGAACTTTTCTTAATGAACTCCGATGGAAGTAATGTAAAACAAATAACGAATGCAACAGGATATGATGGTGATGCTTTTTTTTCACATGATGGTAAAACAATAGTATGGAGGGCATCTCGTCCTAAAGGAAAAAATTTACAGGACTATAGTATGCAGCTTGCTCAAGGGATTATTCGGGCGGGAAAGTTTGAAATCTTTATGATGAAATTAGATGGTGGAAAACCGATTCAACTCACTAATAATGGCGCTACTAATTTTAGTCCAAGCTTTTATCCGGACGGAACGAAAATAATTTTCTCATCAAATATGAGTCAAGCCGATGGTCGGAATTATGATCTTTATACTATTAATATAAAAACACGTAAGCTTGAGCGCATTACCTATTATAGTGGTTTTGATGGTTTTCCAATATTTTCTTCTGATGGCAAAAAATTGCTATTCACTTCAAGTCGAAATTTTCGTTATAAAGCTGAAACTAATATTTTCACTGCCGACTGGGTAGCAGAAGGAATTTATGCACGATGAATTTAATTGTTTTTATTTTGATATAAATCATGGTAGTAATTTACATTTTCAACTATAAATTAACTATAGGTGCTTTGTTTGTAGGAGTATGAGATATGCCTAATGCTAAACAATATAAAAATTTTTTAGTTGCAATTGATTTTTCTGATGCTACCAAGCAAGTAATTGAGCGCGCAATAGAGTTGGCTGCCAGCACTAAGGCGAAGTTAAGCCTGTTACATGTTGTTGAATATTATCCACTGATCGGTATTGGAGCAGATTTACCAACAGCATATAATTGGGATATACCGGAACATGAATTACATGAAGCAGCAGAAACGTCATTAGATAATTTCATAAAACAATATTCGCTTGGAGAAATTGATAGAGTAGTCTCTTTTGGACCAGTACACCATGAAATAGTGGCACAGGCTAAAAAAAATAAAAGTGACCTGATTATTGTAGGTTCTCACGGACGTCATGGCGTTGGTCTGTTACTCGGCTCAACAGCTAATGGTGTGATGCATCATGCTGAGTGTGATGTGTTAGCAGTGAAAATAGTTAAATAATCTGAGCTGTGTATAAAAAATTAAGAAAGTAATTCGACTTAATAAACCTGAACTCGGGATAAGAAAAACATTTAATAGCATCCAATAATAAATTGCGAGTACAAATGTAAGGATATGGAAGGGCTGTAGCCCATTCAAGA
>JBGMQW010000203.1:0-6329 GCA_048060815.1 Thiohalomonadales bacterium
ACCCAGGTACCAAATGTCACCACACTTTTAAATCCGAATAAACTCAATTTATCTATAAGTTCTTTTGCTCAGGATTCAACTGGTGAACTTTATGTATTAGATATTGCAGGAACTTCTATATATAGATTAGAACCCGCCAGCGCTACAGGAACGGATACCATTCCAATTTTATTATCAAACACCGGTTGTTTTAGCGCCACCGATACTAGACTACCCGCAACAGGCGTTATACCTTATGACATTAACGCGTTATTTTGGTCTGATGGTGCTGTTAAAGAACGATATTTTGCAATTCCCGATAACACAACGATCACAATTAATGCAGAAAACGACTGGGTTTTTCCAATTGGTTCAATACTCGTTAAAAGCTTTAAACTTGGTAATCCCTTAAAGTTATTTGAAACACGTCTATTAATGCGTCACACTGATGGCAGTTGGATAGGTTATAGCTATGAATGGAATGCCGCAGAAACAGATGCAACTCTAGTTATTGGTAGCAAAAGGAAAGTTGTTAATGGTCAAAATTGGCTTTATCCCAGTAGTGGTTTATGCAATTCCTGTCATACTACTATAGCTGGTAAAGCTTTAGGCCTTGAAACAGCTCAACTCAATAAATCCATGCTATATCCAAGCACTGGAATCACAGCAAATCAATTAACAACACTTGACTCGATAGGAATGTTTACAGCGCCACTCGCCGACGTTCCAGCAAATTTACCTGCTCTGGTAAACCCTTATGACAATACTGCTAATTTACAACAACGTGCTCGAGCATACTTACATACCAATTGTTCTCAATGTCATAGATCAGGTGGTCCAACACCGGCAAATATGGCGTTAAATTATCAAACCGTAGATGCGAATATGAATATTTGTAACGTAACACCACTAAGAGGTGATCTTGGTTTTACCGGTGCAAAAATCATAACACCGGCTGATCCAAATTTATCAATTTTGTATCATCGTATGAGTAACCGTGATGCTAATACTATGCCACCTGTTGGTAGTTTCATTGTGGATACTCAAGGTGCTAGTTTACTGCAAAACTGGATAACGAATATGAACAACACTTGTGTTGCGCCATAAAAATGCAGATGACAAGTAAAATAGTTTTACTTGTCATCAAACATTAGGCAAAGCTTAGACTGCGGAATCTAGCTTAATACAACATACAGTTCATCAGCCACCCGATTGTGACTCCTCAAGCAATATTGCAAGGACATTTATTTCATACTCTTTCGCTTCAACGATTCGTTTTATTTCAAATAAGTTATCTTTCAATCGAATATATACCAAACTATCAATTTTGACTTTCATAAAAGCTGTAAATACCTGAATCTATAAATTTATCATCGGCCATATATTCTTAGTCCTGAATACTATTTTCACTATTAATATTCAAATATTACGGTTCTTTATGTCAATTGATATAGTGTGAAGAAAATTTAATCGTCTAGTCAATTAAGTGTTGAAAATAGTGAAACTATAGTGAAGTAAATAAAATAACGATATTATTAATATTAACTGCTCTATATTACGAGACGCTAAATTTTTAACACCATAATTACTACAGACCTTTACATTGAAATAAATAATCTAAAGATAAATAAGGAGATCATATGAAAATACTACAGTTAACGACCATTTTTATTCCATTAATCGCATTAATTTCTTTTCCGGTATTTGCAAGTCCGGTAACGAATAGTGGTACTCAAATAACCAGTACAACAATTGCTAACCCGACAGCAGTGACAACACCACAATCCGGAATGATACCAAGAATTATCGGTGGAGTGGATGCGACTGCAGGTACATACCCGTGGATGGTGAGTATAATGTTTGCTTTTGATCCGAGTCTACCAAAAATGCATGGCTGTGGCGGTAGTCTGATAAGCGAAGATATTATTTTGACAGCTGCTCATTGTGTTGCACCGTTAATTCCCGGTGATTTGGTATCGACACAGTCAGATGAACTTGAAGTTGCAGTAGGTGCATATAGTTTAAAAAATATTACAGCACAAGACCGACTTGTTGTTAGTGCGATTTATTTTCACCCTGAATTCGATGATATAACGTTAGATAATGATATTGCACTAATTAAATTGGCGACTCCGGTTAAAAATGCCACTTTGAATTACATCGAACCGGCATTAATGCAACAAATCGTTCATAATGACCCATTAACCGTAATTGGTTGGGGTGTGCTTGACACTGTATCGTTGGCTATGCCGGATATTTTACAAGAAGTTCAAGTTCCTTATGTTAATTTTAATATCTGTAATAATGCTATGGGAGGTCAAGTTTCACCAAATTCAATTTGTGCGGGACTAAAAATTGGTGGTAAGGACGCCTGTTATGCTGATAGTGGCGGCCCTTTATTTTATAACAACAACGGAAAACCTGTTCAGGTGGGCATTGTTAGTTGGGGAAATGATTGTGCGTTACCAGGTTCGTATGGCGTTTATACCAAAGTCGCAAACTATAATAACTGGATTGAACAGTCGAGTAATCAAGTTAATTTGACGCCGGACAATAATTTTGGTGCTCAAGGTGTTGAGGTTCACCAAAAAATGCAGGTCAAAGCGTTTAATTGGTCAACCAAAACAAAAGTCATTGAATCTGTTAGTCTAACTGGTAGTAGTAGTTATCAAATCTCAACGGATACCTGTACAGGTCGCAAACTGGATGCGAATGAAGTCTGTAATTTAGAAATTGAATTCAAGCCAGCTGAACCTGTTCCATCAAACGCAACCCTGACGATAAAAATGAAATCAGGAAAAATAAAAACATCAATATTGTCAGGAATCGGTTTAGCTCTGGTGGATGTAAGTAGTGCGATTGATAATAATAAAATCAAACTCTACACTGGTGGTGACGCTATGTGGACTGAAGATACCACAGTTACCGGTAGTGTTAACGGCAGTGCATTGAAAACAGGTAACATAGTGGATGGAGAAACATCTTACGCTAGTATGCATGTACGAGGTAGTGGTACCTTGTCGTTTAACTGGAAATTAATGACTAATATGTCTTTAAACGCTATCTCAGTTGTTATAGATCGTAAAACCTATAGTGAATTGTATAATGTAATGCCGTGGGCAACAGAAACCATAACTTTAGGTGCAGGAGATCATGTTATAACCTGGGTATATAAGGATATAGCTACCAACGTTTCTGAATCCAGTGCGGGTTGGATTGATAACATAAGCTGGGTTGCAAATCCCTGATCAATAATCATCTATCCAATTTTAATACGGCAATTGATAATAATAATTTTTGTTGTTACCAATTGGTTTTTTCTAAATCGAACTAATTAATTTTAATCTAAATTTATATAAAGATTCTAATTTTGCAGCTTTTGAACTATTTTAGTCTGAATCTGAGTTTATTTATTTTAAATTTACATAATATTAATATTATGGATATATGTGTACATGTAAATTTTAATTTAGCTATTTGAATTTAAATAAAAAGATGAGTAAAAATATTAGATTATTTATACTCAACATATGATGAAAATTCTTATTGCAGATGACCACTCAGTTGTTAGAACAGGTTTAAAATATGTTCTCGAAGCATTGACCAAAGAAGTTGTAATCCATGAAGCTTCAGATTATTTTCGTGCTTTATCATTGGCTCAAGAACATGACGATTTGGATCTAATCATTCTAGACCTTGCAATGCCAGGGTTAGAAGAACTTGAAGCAATAACAGCATTAAGAAAAATTATTCCGGCAACACCAATTGTTATTTTTTCAGCAGCAGAAGATAGCGATACAATTGCAGAAACAATTAAAAAAGGTGCGCAAGGATTTATTCCAAAATCATCATCACGTGAAACAGTACTGGCTGCACTAAATACTGTTTTAGCTGGCGATGTATATTTGCCTGACTCGGTAAAAAATTCTATACAGGAAAAAGGTATAAATGCAAATTGGAATTATCGTGATCCTGTTCATAGAGACCTGAAAAACGAAAAAATACAATTAACAAATCGACAAAGAGAAGTACTATTACTTATTGTCCAGGGTGAATCAAACACGGATATTGCTGAAACTTTGCATTTGACTCTTGCTACAATAAAAACACATATTGCAAACTTATTTCAAATCCTTGGAGTAAATAACCGCTCTCAAGCTGCCTATAAAGCAAGAAAAATGGGTCTTATTCGAAAAGAAAATGCACTTTCAGAATAGTTAACCTAAGCTGCGTATAAGAAAATGAGTAGTTTAAATCCGGCCACGAAATCGGGATAACCCTATCAAGACACGCAAAAGATCGCCATCCATGGCGTGCTCGGGTGCCGCGTCCTGCGGCACACGGTCTTGATAGGGTTATCCCAATTCCATGTCCTCACTTCCGTTGTTTCTAAAATATACTTTGCTTTCTTAATTTTATACACAGCTCAGGTTAGATTATTGCTCTTGCTAATTTATTGTATTTGTCATAGCTGATATTGTATCCAGATCAAAATTATCTTCATCTATTAAAAATCGAATCAATGACCGTAACTTGGCGGGTGCAACTGGCTTATGTAAAACTTTGTAACCAAATGATTTAATTTCGATTAGTCGAGATTTTGCAGTATCTCCGGTAATTATTAATGCCGGGACAGGTTTGTTTAAAGTACTATTGATTAATTTAATTGCTTGTATCCCGGTTTCATCATTTTTTAATTGATAGTCCGCGATGATAATATCGGGCGGCGTGGTTTCAGGTGTTAATAGCCCACAAGCTTCGTCACCGGATTCTGCAGTAGTAACAGTGAATCCCCAATGACTAAGTAAACTATACATACTACGCCGTATCATTATATCGTCTTCAATGACCAGAACATGGTTATCACTAATACCTTTAAGATCACATTTCAATCGTAAACGTGAGGTATCAGTCAGAGGTTTTGTTTTAGTCATCGGTACTGTAACAGAAAAAACTGATCCATGACCATATTGTGAAATAACTTCAAGTGGGTGATTTAGTAATCTTGATAACCGTTGAACGATTGATAAACCCAATCCTAAACCGTGATTCGTATTATGATGTGCTGCTGTTACTTGATAATATTCTTTAAAAATAGCTAACTGTTCTTTATCGGGTATACCTATTCCTGAGTCACGTATTTCGATTCGAATATAATTCCCCCTGCGACGGGCAGCAATTAAAACACTACCTTCAATGGTATGTTTCAATGCATTTGAAACCAGATTATGTACGATGCGACTCAGTAAATTTCGATCACTCTGGATATTAACATCCGGTGACATAACACGAAGTTCCAGTTGTTTGTTTTTAGCGATAATTTTATATTCAAGGGCAATAGTATCAAGCATTTCACGAAGTGAAAAAACTTCAATAAGGGGTTCCACCGTACCACTGTCGAGTTTTGAGATATCCAATAAGGCATCAAACAGGTCATGTAAAGCAGTTGTTGATATTTTAATGTCTCTAATCAAATTGCTAAGTTTTATATCATCATTGCGTTCAGATAACTCTTCAATTAATAATGTTTGAGCATGAATGGGTTGCCTGAGATCATGACTGGCGGAAGCAAGAAAACGAGACTTATCTTTATTGGCTTCTTCAGCTTCATTTTTTTGAATTTCCAGTAAATTCGCAAGTTCTGTTTTTTCTAGACGGTGTCGTAGAGTTTCTTTCAGTGTGTTGTGAGATTTGGTATAAAAAGATAATAATACAATAAAATAAAAAAAAACTGAAATTGCAAAGCTTGTATGTAACTCGTCACTGTTAAGCGCAAATTGTATTGTTATTGGCGCTAACACTGAAACAGTTACAACAAGGAAAACTTTTTTTTCAGCAGCTGAAATAAAAGACATTAATGTCGCAATTATTAGTAAAATAGCAAATAAAAAAACCTGTAGTTCAAGTTGACCGGGGATGTAAAATATAACTGCAATCGAGCCCCATAATAACCCGCGAATTAAACTAATAACATTTAAACTGGTTTTCCAAAAGAGATAATTAAGTGAATTGATATTTGCTCTTCGAGCCTTATAAATATAGATTGAAGATATAATCAAGCTTAGAAATATTAATGAAGACCAGGTAATTAGAATATCTTGGGGAACTTTATTCCAAAATACAAAAAAAAGACCCACAATCATAACAATGGCAATAAATGAAAAAACAGGTAGTTGCTGAAATGTTAGCTTAAGTAATTCGTAACGAATATTATCAAGATCGTCGTATGTTAAGTTTAACTTAACTTTCTGGGTAGCTGTGTTATTGTCGAATGCAGCTTGCATAAAATTTCGTCCTTGTAATACGTAAAACTCCTGCTTATTGGACATTATCCTATATTAAGGGAAAGT
>JBGMQW010000204.1:0-6168 GCA_048060815.1 Thiohalomonadales bacterium
TACCAGTGAATATAATGGATCAAAACATGATGTGGTTTTCATTTATGCCTTATTAGATAAGTGTATCGATGAAATTACAAAAATTACAAAAATATGTTCTGAATATGAAGCTACCGATATCATTGCAACATACGGTGAAATATTTAAAAAAAATATTGAAATAATAAAAAACTCAGAACCCGGGTTTACCGAAGCATTCACTTGTTTGTGCGTATTATCAAAATGGATTGATAATTCTCAAAATTATATTTTTGAAAATTTTGAAGATGATGAAGAAAATATAGTTAATTCTATCTCGCAACGATGGCAAGAAATATTTTTTAATGAATCATTGGATGAACTACAGAATGAGTCTCAGGAATTTTCAACCCAAAAATCAGATGAAGATCCCGATTTTGATTTTGAAAATGAAATGCTTGCGTTTGATACGAGTGTCGAATCCGATAATGTTTTAGAATTGTTGGCAAATGAATTAAAGGGAATTTCGGGTGATCTGGAAGATTTACTTGTTACCATTGTTTATGGCGAAGATGATAAATTACTGGATGCAGTAACAGAGTATATTACTCTAACAGAGTGTTTAATGGAAGCTTGTCATTCTGTTGAATTAACAGGTTTATCTGAAGTTTGTAGTTTTATTATTGAAAATATTACGATTTTATCGAGTAATTCCAGGGAAGATAGAGATACAATATTGGATCTTGTTCAACCATGGGTGAATCTGGTTCTTGAATATTTATCCGAACCTGTAACTGAACAGAAATGTTTAAATATCGTTAATCATCTGGATAATAATAAATGGCCGGCACCACTAACCGGTATTGCGTGGCGTGATTTATTTACGAAACTGGATCAAGATACAAGAAATAGCCTGGAACCTGATGAAAATGACCAAAGACAACTAACAGCCAGCCCGGATGATGTTTTGTTAAATATTGCTCAAGATGCTCGACCTGAAGTTGTTGATGCCTTTATGCAAGAAGCACCTCAATTAGCTGCAGATTTTTCTACTCAGCTAGTGTTGATTAATAAAGGCGACAATATTAAAAATAATATTGAAGCCGCACAACGATTGTCTCATTCCTTAAAAGGCTCGGCAAATTTAATTGGTATTAACGGCATTGCTAATGTAGCGCATAATCTCGAAGATATTTTTGAATTGTTGCTGAAGAAAAAAATTCAAAAACTACCGAAATCACTCAATATAATATTACAGGAATCTTCAGATTGCATTGAATCCATGATAGATGCGGTTTTAGGTCAGGATACTGTTCCAGAAAATTCGTTAGCAGTTTTACAATCAGTACTAAATTGGGCTAATAACATTGCAAATAGCGATAATTTTGAACAACTTGAAGATAGTGAAATAACAAACAATAAAAATTTAGCCATTAATAACGCAATAACTGATAAATCGGATGAACCAGCAGTTACTACCCAATCTGCTGTTAATACCGATAGTATACGTGTTTCGACTTTAACCATTGAAGACATGTACCGGTTAATTGGTGAGGTTTCAATATCGGTTGGACAAATACAGACACAAGTGCGGCATTTGTTGCAGCAAAGTGATCATTACCGTCAACAGGATAATATGGTTCAGCAACGACGGTTTGACCTGGAAAATATCATTGACTTACGTGGTAAAGACTCTGTTCAACGCCCTTTTCTGACAGACGATAAAACCAATTCAGATTTTGATGCTTTGGAAATGGATCAATATGATGATTTGTATTCAACAACACATCGTTATATTGAATCTGTAGCGGACTCACGCGAAATTTCGCATAGCATGCATTCAGAGTTAATTAAACTTGATGGCCTGTTTTTGCAACAAAGCAGATTAAACAAGGAACTTGAAAATGTTGTGATTGCAACCAGGATGGTTCCTGTTTCAAGTATTGAATCGCGTTTATATCGTATTGTACGCCAGGTTTGTCGGGCCACGAATAAACAAGCAACATTGGAACTAGATGGTGTTGATTTGATGCTTGATGTTGACGTACTCAATAAACTGGTTAATCCACTAATGCATATTCTGCGTAATGCGGTTGATCACGGTATTGAATCTCCAGATGAACGTGAATTTATACAAAAAAATCCACAAGGAAAAATAGTTTTAAAATTTTCTCATGATGGAAATCATGTGTTGGTTATCTGTTTCGATGATGGTCAGGGTCTGGATTATGAGAAAATACGAAAATCTGGCATAAATAAGGGTTTATTACGCTCTGATCACCAGGCAGATAAAAAAGAATTAGCTCGTTTAGTATTAACTCCCAGTTTTTCAACACGTGATACCACCACACAAATATCGGGTCGAGGCGTTGGTCTGGATGTTGTGCATAACACCATCAAAGAATTAAAAGGTACACTTGAACTGGGTGACAGTGAAAATAATGGATTGTTACTTACTATTCGCCTACCCGTTAGTCTGGTCACCAGCCATTCTTTAATTATAAACAGTCAAAATAAATTACTGGCATTACCAACTGCAGCACTAACACAAGTATTGGCTCCGGGCAGTGGACACTTTAAACACCTGGGTGATTCGATGACATTTCAACTTGGCAAAAACATTTATCCTGTTAGAACTATAGCCAGTCTGTTGAACCAGGAACAAGTCGAAATAGATGAAAGTAAAACAGTAATCCTGATTCGTGGCGATATTGGCATTATTGCCGTAACAATCGATTCAGCGGTGAATAGTGTTGATCTGGTTATTAAAAGCACGGGTTCGTATGTTGAAAAAATACACGGTGTACTCGGTGTTTCAATACTGGGTGATGGTAATATTATTCCGGTACTCGATATTCTTGAATTATTACGTGCGCCACTCACTAAAAGCACTACTTTTAACCAAAACAAAACTGCAATTCCTAAATCAAAACCGGACTTAGTACGTGTATTGATTGTTGATGATTCGCTGAGCGTTAGAAAATCCCTGGCTCAACTTGTCGAAGATGCCGGTTATGAACCGATACAGGCATCCGATGGTGTTGAAGCAATGAATGTACTAGAAAAACAGCGACCTGATATAGCACTAATCGATATGGAAATGCCCAGAATGAATGGACTGGAGTTAACGCAACACATCCGTGGTAACGACGCCATAAAAGATCTTCCAATAATTATGATCACCTCTCGCGCACAACAAAAACACCGGGAACACGCAGAATCAGTTGGCGTTAACGTATATGTAACTAAACCTTACACGGAAGATAAATTGTTAGATGAAATTAATGTTTTAATAACTTCCTGATTCCAAGACCATATAAAAATAATGGAACCGCAAAATCCACAATATGCATTAATCAATTTTGATAAAACGAATTTACTTATTCCACAACATGAAGTTTCCGTGATTGAAATGATCGATACTGTTGAAATACAGACCGATACTAGTCAAAGCGAAACAATTGGTTTATTTCATAACAATTCTGGAAGCTGGCCGATATTCTCCATTTCAACGGATTTTAAAAAACAAAACAAGGTAATGGACTCCGATCGATATTGTGTCTGTTTACAACATCCAGAGTATGGTCAGTTTGGACTTTTATGCACCAAAGTTTCATCGTTTCAAGTTGAAGAAAATTATATCCAAACCAGAATAACCGATATGATGTTATTGCCAATGAATCCGATTTTAAAACTGGTTTATTACCAAAACTACTTATACTTAATGTCAAATGTTGATAATTTATATCGATATTTAATTGAGAACCAGCCTAATGGAAAATAGTGCCTGGTTATTAAAAGATACCAATGGAGATTATTTCGCAGTCCGTGAAGTAGAAATGGTTGAATATGTTCAAATTGCAAATATATTCCCGGTTCCTGCCACACCACGATATTGTAATCACGTGATGGCATGGCGTGATAAATTATTACCCGTAGTGAATATAGCATTACTGTTTAATATGATAAATAAAGCTAAAATAAACGAAGTTGGTGTTTTTGCATACCAAACTGCAGAAAATACCCCATTAAATCATATTGCAATCCCGTTATCAGAGTCACCTGTTCATATTATAGTAAACGATAATCAATTTTGTGATCTACCGTCACGTTATTCAAAAGACCAACGCAGCCTTGCCCTGTCATGTTTTTCTTACCAGGATTTTTCAGTGCCAATTTTAAACCTTAATTATTTATGCTCGACCGAATTTCGTAATAACAATTACACGCAACAAATTAAAATGCTAGCTTCAGGTTAATAAAAAATTATTTTGATTTTATATTAGATTTGAAAAATTACGCTACCGCATCTTTGTTTCGATGGTAGCGTAATTATATTTGATTTAAATATTATTAATTAATTCAAGAAGAATTAATCACCTACATTTTTTACTTTTAAAAGATTAATATGTCGCATTTCAGCTTCACTTTTAATGTATGTGGCTTTTTTAAATTCTAAAATTTTTACACGTGGTTTTCCTCTTGCATTAAATTCTCGTGCTCTCATTGCACCCGAAACATCACCGACCATTGTGCAATTTTGTAATTGAGAATTATGAAAATATTTACTTAATACACCCTTTTCATAGCCTTTTTCGATTTTATAAATATGATTGATAGCCATGGTAGATCTCCTTTCAAATTGAATAGTTTAATTAATATACACCGTTTCCCAGATTAACATAATCAAGATTATCATTAAATAATGGGTTGCTCAATATGTTACTGTTAGTATATTGTTTAAATAATATTTATTGTAAAATTTATGTTTATATATTAAACAATTTGATTGTAATTTACGAAGGTCAACTATGAATTATATCGATCCTGATATGGATGAATCAGTAAATGTATTTGGTGAGCCACTGACGTCCTGTGGTAATGATATTAAAACGGGTTTCTATCGCGATAATTTGTGTAATACATGTGCACAGGATGTTGGATCGCATACAGTTTGCGTTGAAATGACCAAAGAATTTTTAGAGTATTCACGTTTTAAAGGAAATGATCTTTCTACTCCCATTCCTGAACATGGCTTTGAAGGTGTAAAACCGGGCAACACCTGGTGTTTGTGTGCGTCGCGTTGGTTAGAAGCACATGAAGATGATATGGCTCCACGCGTGTATTTAACCAAGACACATGTTAAGGCACTTGACATTATTCCATTGGATGTACTACGAAATTATGGCATGGATTTAAATTAAAACTATCTATGATTATTTAACCATTTTTTCAGAATAAAGTCGCCATCCTTGCTCGGTTTTTAAAAATTTAAGCGTTATTTTATCTTTAGTAACATCGCCTTTTTTAAATTCACCATATCGGTCAATCAGGCTAGTTTTGATTAAACCCGATTGGCTGGCAAGAGAATGTAATCCTTTAGATAGATCATCGAACATATCGTAACTTTTTTTACTTTGTACATCTTGATCCAGCATTAAAATAGCATCATCAATATCAACCAAAAATAAACGGTCAAATTCTATTTCGGCGTAATAAAAGTTTTCAAGTATATAACCGTTAACTTTTTTAATATTTCGAATCATGAAGATGCTTTTATATTCTTCAATCATCTCACTTTTTAATACGCCATCCTGAAATTGCTGTGATCGCGGAGTATCACTACAAGCCGTTAAGTAAATGCTTGAAAAGATTAAAGTTATATAAAAAGTAAATTGTCTTATTTTCATAAATTAATAGTGAGATCATGCCGAATGAGAGTATGATTATAAGCATAATAGCAGATTATGATGTACGCAAACAGATTTAAAATATGACTATAATATCTAAACGAATGACTGTGGAGCTGGAGGAATCAAAAATTATATTTTTGATCGGGTTACGCATTAATAATTTTTGGAAGATTCATCAATGGTGGCATTTGGTTAAAACCATGCCCAAAATATTAAAAGAATTACGACAACAAAAAATACCAGGCTTCATCACAGGTAATATGTGGTATGGCCGGAATATTCTAATGGTTCAATATTGGGATAATTTTAAATCGCTGGAACAATATGCAAAAAATAATACTAAAACACATATGCCGGTTTGGACATTTTTTAATTTAAAAATTTTATCCAGTTCAAATGTTGGTGTATGGCACGAAACATATCAAATAGAACCCGGTAAATTTGAAGCCATTTATACCAATATGCCAGCTTTTGGTTTAGCAAAAGCAGGAAAATTCATTGAAATTGATAATACTGG
>JBGMQW010000205.1:0-6127 GCA_048060815.1 Thiohalomonadales bacterium
TGAATGGGCTACAGCCCTTCCGTAGCCGATGGATTTAGTATTACTCATACGTAACCACTTTAATTTTGTTATTTATATTATATTTGCTTATCACGAGTTCAGATTACTTAAGTTGATTGGGTAATGATCTCAGCACGTCCAAAATCACCAATATCATAAATTTGTGTAAGCCCTGTTTTTAATAATTTTTGAGTTCCAATATGACTTCGGGTACCACTATTACAATAAAGTAATGCCGTCATATTTTGTAATTTATCAGAAAAACTCTCTAGTTCTTCCAGAGGCATATTAATCGCATCGAGTAAGTGCTTATTAGCATACTCATCTGGTCCTCGGACATCAATTACAACAGCACCACTACTGATCAAATTTTTTGCTTCTTCAATATCAAGTGGATTACTCCATTTTCCAAGCAATCTCATTACTCCTTCATACATCCATGACAAGGTACAAAAATGAGTAAAAATTACAATGGCTTGTAAAACGAGTAACATACCACCGACGATAAATGCTGCGAGTGGTAATTCTAATAAAAATAAGATTCCGGCTGCGGTGTTCATTATTCCAGCTGATAAACACGCTAATCGTCGTTGAAACGGGTTAGCAGGGAGGGCGACGGAATTAAATAAATGTCGAACACCATGATTATATATTAAATCCATGGGGTGAGATTTAGGTAAGAAAAATGCAATTATGCCTAAAGCTGCTACAGCAAATAATACCATTGGCATTTGGTAGATTAGTCCATATAGTGCAATAAGTGAGCACACAGCAGGAGTGAAACGTAGGCCCCATTCAAGTTGTTTTAATTCTGTAGGTGTATATGATTGGTAACCTTGCTGAAATAGACTTTTTTGCTGGAATGAAAGATCACATTGTTTAGCCATATTATGCCCCAGTGGATTATGAAATGTAAAACAAATAAAAGTAGATGGATTATAAAGTGTAAATAGTTTATTAGCAATCACTAATATAAAGATGTTTTTTAATAAGAATAATAAATTCAATAACTTATACATTACGTAAATTACGGATTTGTTGGTATATTGGTATATTTTAGGATAGAACACAAAATTACAAAATAGATTGTTACTCGGTATTAACAGAACTCATAACACTCATGTAAAATTAGTGGAAACTTTTACACGGTATTGGGTTCATAAAACTGAAAAATAAAAAAGCTTGCGAGGAGCAGCATGTCAAATCAGCAAATAATTAAATCGCTTTACGATTATATGAATACAGAAATTTTGGGGCAGCATGAATTAGTCGAAAGACTGATAATTGCAATTTTAGCCGATGGTCATTTACTTGTAGAAGGAGCACCAGGTTTAGCAAAAACACGTGCTATTAAAATTTTAAGTCAGGCAATTGAAGGTGATTTTCACCGGGTACAATTTACACCCGATTTATTACCAGCGGATTTAACCGGTACTGAAGTGTTTAGACCTAATGAAGGTTCGTTTCATTTCCAGAAAGGGCCATTATTTCACAATCTAATATTGGCAGATGAAATTAATCGAGCTCCTGCCAAAGTTCAATCAGCATTACTTGAAGCAATGGAAGAACGACAAATTACAGTGGGTACAAAAACATATCCACTTGAAGAATTGTTTTTAGTCATGGCAACTCAAAATCCAATTGAACAAGAAGGTACTTACCCATTACCAGAAGCACAATTAGATCGATTTTTATTGCATGTAAAAATTGGTTATCCTGATAATAAAATTGAAAAAGAAATTTTAATACTTGCACGTAATGAAGCTTTAACACCATCGGCTTCTATTAAAATACCAGAAGAACAGGTAAAACAATCGGTATTATTTGAAGCACGAAAAGAGGTTTTAAATTTATATTTAGCCGATAATTTGGAGCAGTATTTATTGGAGCTGGTATTAGCAACACGTTCACCTGAACGTTATGGTGATGATCTGGAAAAATGGATAGAGTATGGTGCAAGCCCTCGAGCCAGTATAGCATTAGATAGATGTGTTCGTGCTCGGGCCTGGTTAGATGGCAGGGATTTTGTTACACCTGAAGACATTCAATCATTGGCTTTTGATATTATGCGACACAGGATAATATTAAGTTATGAGGCCGAGGCAGATGGCATAACTCCTGACAAGTTTATTCAAACATTAATTGAACGTGTCCCTGTTCCTTAGATAAAATGGAAAAAAATTTAATAAATGAACTCGGCGATGATGTTGTTGATATACAAAAACAAAACCTGATTCGTCTAAGTCGATCTGCCAGGCAACTACCGTTGAAGGCAGGTAAAATCCGATCTCAATGGAGTGGAGGATATTTATCACCATTTAAAGGGCGTGGCATGGAATTTGATGAAGTGCGACCTTATCAGGTGGGTGATGAAATACGTAATCTGGATTGGCGGGTAATGGCGCGTACCGGAAAACCTTATACAAAAATGTTTCGTGAAGAACGTGAACGTAGTGTATTGCTATTTCTTGATTTAAACACACCGATGTTTTTTGCAACTCAGAAAGCATTTAAATCTGTTATAGCAAGTTATGCGGCAGGTTTGCTGGCATGGAGTGCAAATTATCATGGTGATAGAGTAGGTGGATTAATTTTTTCTGAGTCACAACATATTGAATTACGCCCAAAACGTGGTAAAAAGGCGGTTATACAATACATCCAACAGCTTGTTGAACATAGTGCCTGGATTCAAAACTCCAGGGAACAACACAAAAAAAATGAAATTAATAATACTAATAATTCCACAGAGCAAGCATTATTCAGGCTACAGCATGTTGCTAACCCGGGTAGTCTAATATTTATGATTAGCGATTTTAGAGGTTTAACCGAACAAGCCGAACAAACTGTTGCTCAATTATCAAAACATAATGATATCGTTTTTATATTTGTATACGATCCTCTTGAAAGTGACTTGCCTCCTAAAGGGCTGTATCGAGTGTGTAACCAGGATAATAATGCATTCACTTTAGATACCAATAATGCAAATTTTCGAGAACATTTTCATGAGAATTTTATTACACGCAAAACACAAATAACGAGTATGTGTCAGCGTTACGGTATGTATTTTTTACCGCTTTGCACAAATGAAAATATATTATCTACATTGCAGACCGGACTTGGTGTTAAACGAAGATGAATTCCTTATGAACCCCATTCAGAATTCAGGCAGTTCAAGTATAGATTTGGCTTTACGCGATATTCATTTGCCCGATAGTATTTTCTGGTGGCCAATTGCCCCTGGTTGGTGGGTGTTAGTTATTTTATTTGTGGTTATTGCTTTAAGTATTTTTATTTATAAAAATATCTGGTATGTACGAAAATTGAATAATAATATAAAGCTTGAATGTACTCAATATTATCTGGATTTTAATATTAACGGTGATAGACAGTTTTTTATTCAACAATTATCTATTTTTTTACGACGTGTTTCATTGTATTTGTTTAGTGAGAATAATGTAGCGAATTTACAAGGTATTGAATGGCTGGAATTTCTGGATTCAAAATTACCCCTTGATAAAAATCAACCAGGCCAATCTACAGAATTTTCTTTTAAAACTGGTGTTGGAAAAATATTTTTATTGGGACCGTATCAAGAAAATATAATAGAAGATGTAATTCCAGCTTATGAACTCGTCGAACAGTGGCTTAATTATAATTTAAAAAATAAATACAGGTTTTTGTGATGTTATCGTTTGAATGGGTTTGGATGGTTCTGGTTTTGCCGATGCCGATTTTAATCAGGTATTTTTTTTCAAGTGTAACAAAATCACAAGAAGCTGCATTACGGATACCATTTAGTCAGGAATATCGTTCTAATTTAACTTCATCTGTATCAGTTTCCATCAGTAGGCCACTGTCTCGATTTTTTATGAGTTTAATCTGGATAGCATTAATAATTTCAAGTATGCGTCCTCAATGGCTCGGTGAGGCAATTGAATTGCCCGTGAGTGGTCGTGACTTAATGTTGGCAGTTGATTTATCCGGCAGTATGGAAACTGCTGATTTTGAATTAAATGGAAGTATGGTAGACAGATTAACAGCCACAAAATCTGTGGCTAGTCAATTTATTCAACGTCGTGTTGGAGACCGAATTGGATTAATTTTGTTTGGTTCTCAAGCATATTTACAAGTGCCATTAACTTTTGATCGGGATACTGTAATACAATTACTAAATGAGTCGGCATTGGGATTAGCAGGTGATAACACAGCAATTGGTGATGCTATAGGTTTGGCAGTAAAACGACTAAGTAAGCAGAGTATTGATAGCCGTGTATTAATATTATTAACCGATGGTGCAAATACTGCCGGAGAAATAACACCGATCAAAGCCGCAGAACTTGCTGCTGTTAGAAAATTAAAAATTTATACTATTGGTGTAGGTGCAGATAAATTAACAGTTCGTTCGTTGTTTGGAAGTCGTACTATTAATCCCTCGAGTGCATTAGATGAAAAAACACTGACTAAAATAGCTGAATTAACCGGTGGAAAATATTATCGAGCAAAAAATACAGAAGCTCTACAAAAAATTTATGAGATATTAGATGAATTAGAACCCATTGAAAAAGACAAGCTTAGCTTTCGTCCAATGGCTGAGCTGTATATGTGGCCTTTGGCAGTAAGTTTTGTGTTGGCATTATTATTATTACTTTTTAAATATTTTCCTGATATTACCCGTTTAAGTCGTAAACAGTCTGGCGTTAATTTAAAGGGTATACGAAATGAGTGATTTTGTTTTTTTACGCCCACTGTGGTTATTCGTATTAATTCCATTATTATTAATTATTTGGTTAGTATGGTTTAAGCAAAATAATCAACATAACTGGAAACAAGTATGTGATCCAAGATTGTTAAAGCACTTGATCGTTGGTACCGAATCTAAAAAAACTAATTTATTTGTGTGGCTATTGTTATTTTACGGTGTGGTTTCGATTATTAGTCTGGCAGGACCAGCCTGGGATAAATTACCTCAACCTGTTTTCCGTCAACAAAGTTCATTAATTTTGTTATTTGATCTGTCAAAATCCATGCAAGCAGAAGATGTTAAACCTTCACGTTTGGTTCGAACTCGTCTAAAATTACTGGATATTTTAAAACAACGACGAGAAGGACAAACCGCATTAATTGTATATGCTGGTGATGCATTTGTTGTTAGTCCATTAACAGATGATACCGATACAATAGCGCAACTTGTTTCTAGCCTGACACCGTCAATGATGCCAAGTCAGGGTAGTCGAATCGATCTCGCTGTATCTAAAGCGTTACAGTTATTCAAACAAAGTGGTGTCACTGAAGGAGACATTTTATTATTTACCGATGAAGTACCTGAAGTATATGCATCGCCTGTCTCAAAAATGCTTAATAATACCAATGTTAATTTATCTATTTTATCAGTAGGAACTGCTCAAGGTGCACCTATTAATCTGAATAAAGGTGGATTTCTAAAAGATCACTCCGGGAATATAGTCATCGCAAAAACCAATAATACGTTATTAAGTCAATTAGCAAAACAAAATAATGGACATTTTTCGAAATTGAGTGTTGATGATAGTGATATACATACATTGATTAACCAAAAAATATTTGAAAATAGTCGAAATGAGAAATCAGACTCTGAACAAAATGCAACTATTTGGCGTGAACAAGGACCTTGGTTGATATTATTATTATTACCACTAGTTTTATTATCTTTTCGAAAAGGGCTGGTATTTGTGCTTGTGGTAATGCTGGTTCCAGTGTCTGATCCTGTTTATGCTTTAAGTTGGAATTCCTTATGGTCTAATTCAAATCAACAGGCAAAACAATTACTGCAGGAAGGCAAAAATGAAGAATCAGCTGAATTATTTCAAGATTCGGATTGGCAAGCTGTAGCAAATTATAAAGCAGGTTTTTATGAAAAAACAGTGGATTTATTAGATGGAAAAAAGGATATTAATTCTACATATAACCGAGCAAATGCCTTGGCAAAATTAAAACGTTATAAAGAGGCGCTAAAAAATTATGATGAAGTTATTAAGCAAGACCCTGAACATGAAGATGCATTATACAATAAAAAGTTGATTGAAGAAGAATTAAAAAAACAACAAGATAAAAATAATAAAGATAAGAATAAGAAAGATAATAAAAGTAA
>JBGMQW010000206.1:0-6082 GCA_048060815.1 Thiohalomonadales bacterium
CCGATTCTGTTTTATAAATTTTGCCTATTTCTAATTGAATTGGTTCTAACATAATCAGGAATAGGTTCGACTAATCTCGATAATAGATCTCGTCCAAAGGTAGTTGTTCAAGGTGCCACCAAATCAATCAAACGTTGGGTGAAGACCGTATCCCCGCTAGCAGTAATGAGCAGTTGATATTTGGCACGGGGCATACCAACATACATCAATCTCACCGGAATGATGTTTGTGGAAGCTGACTAACCCAAACAAAGCAGTATCCGGTGATTAAAAAAATACCTAACGTTTAACTGTTTATTAGGCAATTTTCTAGATACATTGTGATTTAATGCTCTTATTATTAACATCATACCTCCAACCTGAACCGTTTCCAAAAAATATTACATGATTAATTCGTAATAACGTGTTTTCAGTTAAATTGATAGAAATGCAATCACTGCGTGAAGAACATAAGCAATACTTTCCAACTATCATTTCAAATTCGTAAAAACCATTTTTATCCGTTCGAGTCGTTTTGATTGGCAGAACACCATCATTTGGATCAGATGATGGAACTATATTATATAACTCAAAGCTAAATCCAATGTTATAACTATCGGGTGTATTCACAACATCTGAAATTTGAGTTGCTTGTCCGTAAATACCTTGTTTTATAGTGACCAAATTTTCAATATTTCGATTAATTTCATTATCATCACCACCGCCACAGGAGTAAGTACCAAATAATAATACCGTTAATAGAATTAGTGATTTTATTTTGCTTGATAGTATAGTAATCATAATCTTTCCCTATTGTAGTTATCCATTAATAATACTGGCTATTGCCTAACCTACGATTCTATTCAAAAATAATATTCTCCAAAAACATCTCATAGTAATCACCATCGGTTTGTGTGTATTCAATTTTGAAATTTTGTATTTTAGATATCACCGGATCCTGAATTAATTTTAAATGAATCTTTCTCATGCCCTGAGGTGCAGCAGCAACAAATTCATTAAGCGTGTATTTTTTAACACCATTCAAATAAAAATCAGCATCCACACCTGTGCCGTGAGTATATTCAACTGTAAATAGATCATTTAAATTTGAACCGGCAGGATGCATGGCATCAAAATCATTATTACTGGTAATATTTATAGCTGAGATAATTTCATAAGTAGCGGGTAACGCCCGAGTACATGCATATGCAGAGCTAATTAATGATGATTTTAAAAAAAACTTACGCTGATTATTAACATAGTCAACCTTACCACTGGATTCCAATTCAACTATAAAATTAGTATTTGTGACTGTCTGACCGGCAGGAATGGGTCTGGTATTATACCAACTGTAAGAATCCGGGTTGGTTCCTTCATAAAGTAGATCGTTAGCGACCATATTTTGAATATCATAATAGCCGGGGGGCGAATCAGCACAGGTTGAAACTGTTGTACCATCATGACGACACGACAATAATAACAAGAAAATTAAAAATAAAATAGAATTCCGTTTCATAATCTTACTCCTGTAATAGTTATTTTAATGTTGCACACACTTCATTACTTACGCCCGAGGTATTTCGCGCAGCATCAAATGCGCGAACAACATAACAGGTTTCAGTAGGAAAACTTATTGGGTTCATATCTAAATAGTTAGTTGCGATGGACGTTGCGATTAATTTAGATGGGTTCGATGTTGTTCCGGTATAAATATCATAACCCAATGCACCACTTGATGCTGGCCAACTTATTTTAACTGCCGCACTACTCTGTTCGACTATGCTTAATCCTGAAACCAGAACTGGTGGCGTTAAATCGGGCGTCTGTGGTGTGACGATATTTTTTTCTATAACTTTATTAGACAGATTTCCAGCACCATCAAATGCCTCAATGGTATAGCGATAAATAGTATCGGGTGATAAATTTGTGTCACGATACAAAGTGTACGCTGTTGTTGCTATTTTAATGTCATCCCGATAAACATTATATCCGGCTACACCAAAATTATCTTTTGATGAAATCCATGCCACGATGGCATTATTTGAATCAGACGCAATAGACACTAACCCCGTTGGAATTGACGGTGTTATTACATCGGCTATTGTAAAATCCGTATTCAAGGAAATATCGTTAATAAGTAGCGTTTTAATTATAAAATTAGTATCTAAATTTACAATAGAAATAGTTATTCTATTGTAAGCAAGTTGAATTGTGATTCTATCGAGCAGTGCATCAAATCCCTGGCTATTGGCCTGAAAAAATTCAGACATTAAACTAAAAGATTGCGATAGATTAAATTCCAGTAAAACCAACCGTATGGTTTTTTTAATAGTTTTTTCTATTGTATTTATTTCAATTTTGGAAGGTGTGATACTCGCTGCTTGCGAACCCTGAAACTCTGTTTCAATAAGATAACCTCGAACTTGAAACCAGTTACGCACAATTAAATTGGTAAAGGGATGAATATTAACTTTACCTGGTGTTACTGCAATACTATACAAATCAGCAGCTGAATCTCTTTGTAACTTTAATAAATAGGGTGCAACTAAACCCGATACATTAATTTGGAAACTACCATCTAATGCTGTTTTACCAGTAGTCTTTTTCCCGGTTTTGCCCTTAACTGTGATATTTGCATTGGCTATTGGTGCCCCCACAGCAGCAATGCCACTAAGCATTATGGCGGGACTTGCTGGTGCAGCTCCTGTTCCATCGATGCCGTCTGAACAGGCTGTCATTAAATAAATTACGGTAGAACTATAAAGAATTCCTTTTGCTATTTTTAATAATTTCATATCCTTAATCCATTAAGTCCTTATCATTATCCTGTATGTAATAAATTCCAATTCCAATTCGAGATTTAGCTTCGTCTGAATTTAGATCAATGTTTCTTTTCTTATCAGCTAACCACTGATTTAGTTCCACAAGTAAAGCTGACGATTTTTCCTGGCTCAACTTTTGAAATTCATCAACAATGCTTTGTGGCATATCGACATAAGTGACTTCGCGTTGAAAACGTGGTGTTTCTTTTTCAATTAAATTGTGAACTGCTGTATTTAAGTGATCGGATACGTGCCGCGTTAATACATCAATGACATCGTTATCACTGTCTTGCGGAACATATCCATGGTGAGTTAATTTGACGTTGGATTTATTAATTTTTTCTACCGCAGCAACTCGTATCAATTCATCTAATATGGCACGTGCAGTAATGCCGCCACTATATCGACTTACTAATTCTTCAAAACTAAGAGCTTCACCCCGTAAGGGTAAAATTTTTGGTTGAGAATTTTCATCCTGGAAATCGGGATCAGCTAACCAACCACCAATGACACGTTTGGCTCGATTTAATGGCCCTTTTGTCACTGGTTCTTCATCAATATCAGTGTCAACAATACGAACAACTTCCTTTCGACTGAGACCAGTAATAACGGATACACGGGAATTGGTTTTTTTACGATTTAAAATCGAAAAATGCCTAAATGCGACATTAACGTAAGAACGTTTGGCTAACTCGGTAAATTCACTGTGTGAAACTTCAAATCGAAGCAAAATATGCACTATCGGATCTAACATCCGTATCACTGCTCGACTCAATGTCGTTTTAATATTTCCCATAAACGAGATAATAATTACATTTTTACTAAAGATCAATAAAAATGAGATAATATTCTCGTTTTTATGAACTCACCGGTTGCTTGATATGCATTAACTTTTCTTATCTTATATTTTTCAGGAGGTTACAGAAATAAAAATGTTAATTAATACTAAATAAGACTAAAAACAATTTTGAGGATATTTTCAGATAATCAGTGAATAGCAGATATTAGTCAGCCTGGATAAAATTCAGCTCGAATTGCTTGATCTTGAGATAGGCTCAAGATTCCTTACTGTATTACGCAATATCGTATTACTGATGCAAAAATATCTTTAACCTGACTTACTATGATGTACGCAGTGATAATCAATACCAGTACGCCCAATCATGTACTGTCAGATTAAAGATAATTTGAATTATTATTTACTGGCGTAACCCTCGGCTTTCCAGGCAGGGAAACCAAGTCTAAAATAACTCACATTAGTATAACCCCATTTAACTGCTTTTTCAGTTGCAACACTACTGCGCATACAACTTGCGCCATTACAATAAAATACGACAGGATCGGATTTTTTAGCTTTATTGGCTAATGTTTTTTCTGAAAACTTTTTCTTTAACTCAATATGCACTGCATTGGGTATTTTACCTGCTGCCCAGTCTGTATCTTTACGAACGTCAACAAATAAAACACCTTTGTCATACAATGCTTTTGCCTGACTAACATTAACAGTAGTTGCACCCTTAACAGTTTCAGGTGAAGTTTTATCACCAGCATAACTAACAGAATTAGCCAACGTAAACAGAATTAAAGTACTTAGTAGTGAAGTAATGATTTTCATTTTGATCTCCTTTTTGATCATATAAAAAAATGAATAAAATATAACTGTAAACAATACATTGTACCGTCTAACATTAATATATTTTCACTACAATTTATTACTTTTTTATCGCTATTTGATTTAGATCAATTATGCAACTTAACAATAATTACTATCTGTTAATTGCAACTAACATAAAGCTGTGAACGCTTTTAAATATGCAGATTGTTTAACATTATATTAATAATAATTTACTTAATTGTATAAATAATTTTAACCGAATCATCTGCGAGTGAACTATCAATATAACCGATAGCGCGAGTGTTTTTTGCTACAAAAGCTTTGACAGCAGCAGCATCCGAAAGCGCTTTGGGTGGGCTACCTTTACCTGAAAAAATAATCCTTGACCAATATGCTTTTAATTGACTAGCCGACCTGTGTAGTACCTTTTCGTTAAAAATTTCACGTTCTTTACTACCGACTGGTGGCACTACCGGAATAACTGCCTGGCCATTTGAAAATTTCTTTTTTTTACGTAGAAAATATTTTTTAATTTTAGAAACTTTTGTCAAACTATGATCATTGGCTGGGTTTACTATGACAACGACATCCGCTAAAACTGTATTACTAAAACAAAGGCTAGTAAAAAGAAAAACATTAAACCAGAAATTTTTATACTGTGAAATTCTCATAATTTCTTCCCTTAAAAAACGATATCGATACCGAAACCAAAAAGCATGGTAGAATTATCATTTGGCGTTGTATCAAACATACCTTTGCCTTTAATCGTTTTAATTTTGGAAAGCCTAAATTTTATGGCAGTATTTGCCATGATATCGTAACGTAAACCCAATGTAGTAAAATTTTGTTCTTCCGATACTGGATCATCTTTTTCAAAATTCTCATAGGTTAGATGTGGCAACCACTTACCCATTCGATAACCAAACGTAGTATACCAGGTGCTAGCTGCCATGACTGACACCGCGCCCATGCTAACGTCAGCTATTTCTGCATAAGCAACTATATTATTTATATCTACTTTTACGCCAAAAGTATTAACATCATGAGGTTGTTGGTTCATGGCTGGCATTATTGTGCTGTTTTCCATGGTGCCGGAATAACTCGATGCTTGAATAAGTACTTGATCATCCCAATCTGCACGCAGGGTGATACCGCGCAGTTTACGCACATCCGCAACATTCATTTTTACTTCACCCGCAAAAAAATCTGCGCCCAGAGTCCATTCTTCGATTGAGTGGCTCCATAAAATGCTAGCGCCGGAATAAGCCTCGCGAGTGACTTGCGGTCCTAATGGTACTTGTGTGGAATAAAAAACATTTGGTGCCTCGAGCCACAAATAAGCATAACCGACACTAACATATTCATTAACGATACCAACTGGAAATTTTATTTTTCCTGCGTGCACGGAAAATTCATCACTGAGCGTTATATCGATAAAAGCCCAATCTACTTGTAGGTCATAATTGCCACTACCACTGGCCCCCAATAATTGACTGTATAATTTTATTTTGTTATTGATTTCTGCTGTAATATTCAAGCCTAGCCGGCTACCTTTAAAACTTCCCCTGTTATCGATGCCACCTTCGGTAGAACTTCCGTGTAGTGCTGCAGCCTCGTCAGTTTGCTGATAAATAGCACTGGCAAATCCTGTAACAGTAACACTATC
>JBGMQW010000207.1:0-6049 GCA_048060815.1 Thiohalomonadales bacterium
CTCAGGTTAGTAATGTTCTTTTTTTAAGTACTGGTTTTAAATATTTCCCGGTATACGATTTAGTATTTTTAATCAAATCTTCAGGCGTAGCAGCACAAATGATAGTACCACCTTTATCTCCACCTTCTGGACCAAGATCTATTATCCAGTCTGCTGTTTTTATAACATCCAGATTATGTTCGATTACTACAATAGTATTACCATGATCACGTAAACGGTGTAGAACTTGTAGTAATTGTTCGATATCATGAAAGTGCAGACCGGTAGTAGGTTCATCGAGTATGTATAAGGTATTTCCGGTATCACGTTTAGATAATTCTTTTGACAGTTTAATTCGTTGCGCTTCACCACCTGATAAAGTTGTCGCATTTTGACCTAGTTGAATATAACTTAATCCAACGTCCATTAAAGTTTGTAATTTTCTTTTAATCGGGGGTATGGCTGTAAAGAATGGCATAGCATCTTCAATAGTCATATTCAGTATCTCACTAATATTTTTCCCTTTAAATTTAATCTCAAGTGTTTCACGGTTATATCGATGTCCTTTGCAAACATCGCACTTTACATAAACATCCGGTAAAAAGTGCATTTCAACTTTTATAACACCATCACCTTGACAAGCTTCACAGCGTCCACCTTTAACATTAAAACTAAAACGACCGGGAGTATAACCACGAGCACGTGACTCGTGTGTTGCTGCAAATAATTCACGAATCGGTGTAAATAATTGAGTATAGGTTGCAGGATTCGAACGAGGGGTTCGTCCAATGGCACTTTGATTAATATCAATAACTTTATCACAAAAATTGATTCCTGTTATTTCATCACATTCTGCAGGTTGTCGGTCAGCACCATTTAATTCGATAACAGAATGTAAATATAAAGTATCATTTATTAAAGTAGATTTACCAGAACCCGATACTCCAGTGATTGCCGTAAGAACACCTATCGGTATTTTTGCGGTAATGTTTTTTAAATTGTTACCGCGAGCACCTTTAATTATTATTTGTTTATCTTTATCAAATTTTGTCCGTTCAGCGGGAATGGCGATTTGTTTTTTCCCAGATAAATAATTACCGGTTAACGATTTTGGATTTTCTAATATTTGCTTTGCTGTTCCCTGAGCAACAATATGACCACCATGAACTCCGGCACCGGGTCCAATATCGACAATATAGTCCGCACTTAAAATTGCATCTTCATCATGCTCAACAACAATGACAGTATTTCCTAAATCTCGAAGATAAGTCAGTGTATTGAGCAAGCGTTGGTTATCGCGTTGATGTAAACCGATTGAGGGTTCATCCAGTATATACATAACACCAACTAAACCAGCACCAATTTGGCTAGCAAGACGAATTCGTTGTGCCTCTCCACCAGATAAGGTATTTGCACTCCGTTCCAGTGTTAAATAATTTAAACCAACGTTAACCAGAAAATCCAGACGTTGGTTGATTTCTTTCACAATTTTATCGGCAACTTTTCCACGTCGCCCATCTAACTTTAATTTTTTAAAGAATAACTTGGCTTGATCGATTGGCATCGAGGTAATGTCAGGTAAAACTTTATCGGTAATATAAACATGTCTTGCACCACGTGTTAACCGTGTACCATCACAGGATGGGCAGGTTTGTTTGCTCATATTTTTCGCGAGTTCTTCCCGAACAACATTGGATTCAGTTTCATTAAACCGACGTTGCATATTGGGTATAATGCCTTCAAAGGGATGTTTTTTAATATTTTTGTCTCCCCGGTCATTATAATAGATGAACTTTATTATCTCATCACCACTGCCATACAAAATTATATTCTGTATTTTTTTGCGTAACTTGTTAAAGGGTTTTTCAATATCAAATTTATAATGTTTTTGTAACGAGTCCAACATTTGGTAGTAATAAGCATTACGTCGATCCCATCCCAGGATTACGCCATTGGCTAAACTTAGACCTGGATCAGTAATAATTTTCTCTACGTTAAAAATTTGTTCTACACCAAGTCCGTCACAGGTTGAACATGCTCCAATGGGATTATTAAAAGAAAATAATCGTGGTTCCAGTTCACTCAGAGCATAACCACATTTTGGACAAGCAAAGCGAGAAGAAAACACGATATCCTCTAATGAATCATCAATGTATGCAATATGTGCAATACCTTCACTTAAATTTAATGCAGTTTCAAAGGAATCAGCAAGCCGGGTATTAATATCATCACGAACCTTAAAACGATCAATAACGACTTCGATGGTATGTTTTTTTCGTAAGTCTAATTTTGGTGGTTGATCAAGCTCATAAACTTCACCATCGATACGTGCACGAATGAAGCCATCGGCGCGCAGGCTTTCTAATTTCTGTACATGTTCACCTTTTCGGTTTTCAACAACAGGCGACAACAACATTAATTTAGTCGCTTTTGGTAATTCCAGAACTTGATCGACCATCTGACTGACAGTTTGCGCATCAAGCACGATATTGTGATCCGGGCATCGTGGTTCACCAGCACGGGCAAACAGCAATCTTAAATAATCATAGATTTCAGTAATTGTGCCAACAGTGGAACGGGGATTATGAGATGTTGATTTTTGTTCTATTGAAATAGCAGGTGATAAACCTTCAATATGATCAATATCGGGTTTTTCCATGACGGATAGAAATTGTCTGGCGTAGGCAGAAAGTGATTCGACATAACGACGCTGTCCTTCGGCGTAGATAGTATCAAATGCCAATGAAGATTTTCCCGAGCCGGATAAGCCGGTGATAACGATTAATTTGTCTCGGGGTAATTCCAGATTAATGTTTTTCAGGTTGTGGGTTCGTGCACCCCGTATTAAAATATTTTTCATTTTTTCCTACTTAATCTTACTAACAATCATTTAATGAAATCCTTGCTTTGATCGACAGGGAACCTGTTAATATACCCATATAATGTGGATTGAGGCAAAGATCATTGACATTAATTTAAAGAACTTTGGTATTTTATAATAAAGTATAGAAATATATAATAATATCAATAGTATACGTGTTGGTGCTTAAGGATAATCAGGAATTAATAATTGACATGAAAATGGAAGGTATGACCAGCTCCGAGCGTCGTACGGCAATGGCCTTATCAGGGATATTCGCCACAAGGATGTTAGGGCTATTTATGATTTTACCGGTGTTTGCGATTTATGCAGCAACACTGGATGGCCACAGTGAATTATTAACTGGAATTGCGATTGGCGTATACGGTCTAACACAGGCTTTATTTCAAATCCCAATGGGAATGTTATCCGACCGAATTGGGCGCAAGCCGGTGATCATAGGCGGTCTTATAATGTTTGCACTGGGTAGTCTGGTTGCTGCTTTGGCAGATGATATTGGGCTAATTATAATTGGTAGGGCAATACAAGGCAGTGGCGCAATCGCTGCGGTGGTAATGGCATTGGCATCGGACTTAACACGTGAAGAAAATCGCGTGAAAGTCATGGCCATTATTGGCATGAGTATTGGTTTGTCATTTGCTATAGCCATGGTACTCGGCCCGGTACTGGAAGGCGTTATTGGTGTACCCGGGATATTTCTGGTGACGGTATTTTTAGCTATCGCAGGAATTCTGGTGGTCAAATTTCTGGTACCAACACCAACAATTAGTAGCTTTCATCGTGATACCGAGTTAGAAACAAAAAACCTCAGACAAATAATTTTTGATCCGCAGTTATTACGTCTGGATTTTGGAATTCTGATTTTGCATACAGTCTTAACAGCAACTTTTCTTGCCATACCGCGCATGCTGCAGGATAATTTTCATTTAATTCAAGCCGATCACTGGCACATATATCTGCCGGTATTATTGGGCTCGATGGTGTTAATTGTACCGTTTATTATTTATGCAGAGCGTAAACGAAAATTAAAACAAGTATTTAGCGGGGCAATCTTATGTTTGGGTTTAGCAATCTACGGTATGTGGAACTTCAGTAATTCTCTAACCGGGATTGTAGTGATGTTATTATTATTTTTCACCGCATTTAATTTGCTGGAAGCCAGTTTACCCTCACTGGTCGCGAAAATAGCGCCAGTTACCAAAAAAGGCACAGCAATGGGCGTGTATTCTAGCTCACAATTTCTTGGTATATTTATTGGTGGTTTACTCGCCGGCAGGGTAAGTCAGCTTTATGGTTATGAGTTTATATTTTTAATGAATACTGGTTTTGTCAGCATTTGGTTTTTGTTAGCGATATCGATGAAGCAGCCCGGTTATTTAAGCACCCAATTATTGAATGTTGGTAAAATCTCCGAACAAGAAGCGAGTCATTTGGCGGTGCAATTAACCAACATTAGAGGTGTTGCAGAAGTAACCGTAATCGCAAAAGATGGCGTAGCCTATTTAAAAGTTGATAAACATGCTCTGGATCGCGATAGCTTATGGAAATACTCAGTCAGTACTGAATCCTGATTTTATTATATTATTTGATCTTTAATTGTAATCTTGTACACTAACCACGGTTATTGTTAAAAATAACCAATAAAGAATATGCCCTATATACATAAACTAATAACATTAAGAGGAACAGAGACATGGCAAGAGGCGTAAACAAAGTTATATTAATTGGTAATCTAGGTGCTGATCCAGAAGTAAAATACATGCCTAGTGGTGGCGCTGTTGCAAATGTAACGATTGCAACATCAGAAAGCTGGAAAGACAAAAATACTGGCGAGCAGGTTGATAAAACCGAATGGCATCGAGTGGTTTTTTTCCGTCGTTTAGCTGAAATTGTAGGCGAGTACTTAAAGAAAGGCTCAAAAGTTTATATTGAAGGTAAATTACAAACCCGTAAGTGGCAGGATAAAAATGGTGCCGATCGCTGGACCACTGAAATCGTCGCCAACGAAATGCAAATGCTCGATTCCCGCGGTACCGGTGGAACCGCTGATTTTAATCAAAGCCAAAACATGAATCAGGGTCAAAATCAGAATCAAGATCAAAACCAGAGCATAAATCAAAACCAAAATTCAGCACCTCAACCGGCTGCAGCAATGGCTGAGTTTGATGATGATATTCCATTTTGACCCTTACCTGAGATACTTTTTGTAAATAATGCAACTAAGCCTATGTTATCATAGGCTTTTTTCTTGGTTTAAAAAAACAAATGTAAAGTTTAGATTAATATGATTAATGTAGGTACATACCTACTATAGCAGCTATAATTAGTATATGTAGCAACGTACCTATATTAATATTGCGAATGCGAGGTGCCTGATGAGTATGACAACCTTTTCCAGTAGAGAGTTTAATCAAGATGTGAGCAAAGCAAAGCGAGCTGCATTGCGTGGACCCGTTTTTATCACAGACCGAGGCCTGCCTGCGCATGTTTTATTAACTATCGAACAATATCAAAAGATCACGGACAAGAAGGAAAGTATCATCGAGTTGCTTGCAATGCCCAATGTGGCCGATATCGATTTTGATCCACCAAGCTTAAGTGATGAACTTTTTCACCCAGCGGATTTGTCGTAGTGTATTTGCTTGATACCAATGTCCTATCTGAGTTGAGAAAAGCGAAGTCTGGTAAAGCTGATGAAAACGTAGTTACATGGGCCAGTAGCGTTTCTGCTACAAGCCTCTTTATATCAGTAATTACACTATTGGAACTTGAAACAGGTATACTTTTAATCGAACGGCGAGATCCGGCACAAGGTGCAGTACTCCGTTCCTGGCTTAATATGCATGTATTACCAGCATTTTCCGATCGTATTCTTGTAGTTGATATTGTTGTGGCACAATGTTGCGCGAAACTTCATGTTCCCGATCCACGTGCAGATAGGGATGCTATTATTGCAGCTACTGCATTAGTTCACGGAATGACAATGGTTACAAGAAATGTCGATGACTTTGAGGCCACAGGAATTGAAATTTTAAATCCATGGAATTGCAAATTCTGACTAGTGATACCAAAAGCTTACGGATATATAATCCTTGTATCAAGGTTGAAAATTTTTCTCAAAGTAAGTCAATATTTCTCCGTTGGATTTTATTTCTAAAACACCACGTAATGGAATTTCGTGATTCATAT
>JBGMQW010000208.1:0-6025 GCA_048060815.1 Thiohalomonadales bacterium
TCAGCGATGCCGGCTGGCCGGATGATTGCGACCATTCATATAGCCGTTTAAAATTGTACTTGGCGCGCACTTCAAACGCTGACAGGGCCTGTCCTGCCGTACTGCAAACCGCTGGCTGTCGCTGGCAGAACCCGCTGACATCGCTATAGGCCGATGCCGCAGCGCTCAGAACTTCGCCGGTTTCAAGATTTATACGTGACCCGCCTTGCATAACCGCAAAACTGTCTGGTGGTGGTGCGGGCAGGAGGAAGACTCCGACCGCAGCAATCAAGCTGTATTTAATTAGTTTCATAATAGTGCCCTTTCAATGAAGAACAGCCTAATATAAAAAAATTTATACACTAATTAAAAATCCCCTTAAACCAATCAACACTTCTATTAATAACATTGCCATTGTTGCAACTCGATGTCTTTTGTGGCCCTGATCCTTTAATAAAAGCAAGTTTAACATTTAATGTACATCCTGTTTTGTTTAAAAGTAATGTATCTGGATCGATGTTCAGATATTCTATTTCATTGTCATCATTATTTTCAAGCGATGTTGTATCAAGAGATTGCATTAATCGCGCCCAAATGGGTAATGCGCCACTTGCTCCAGTTAATCCCGTGGAATCATTATTATCAGCCCCTACCCATACTACTGCCATATGTTTACCACTAAATCCGGCAAACCAACTATCTCTTAAATCATTGGTAGTACCTGTTTTACCGGCAAGAATTAATGATGGAGTAGTTACCCATTTTGAAACTGATCGCCCTGTACCAGTGTTAATAACCTGTTGCATTGCACTTTGTAATTGGTTTACAGAAACAGTTGGAATAGTTTGTTCTACCTGTATCGAAAATCGTTGTAGTGGCTCTTGTGTTGAAGTTAGCACTTCTCTAATTGCACGTAATGGACTTTGAAAACCACCTGATGCAATAGTTTGATACACCTCTGCAGTTTCATAGGGTGATAATGATATTGATCCCAACATTACTGATGGATACGGATTAATTTCTTGTTTAACACCTAATTTTTTTAAAGTTGATACAACCGAACGTAATCCAAGTTTCATACCTAAACGAACAGTTGCCTGATTATAAGAATGTGATAAACCTTCATAAAGAGGAATTTTTCCATGAGATTTATTATCATAATTTTTCGGAGTCCAGGTCGTTCCATTCCTGGCTTGTAGTGTTATAGGGGCATCACTAATGGGTGTGATTAAATTATAATTAGTACTATCCATTAATGCTGCCAGATAGACCGCCGGTTTTACTAATGAACCGACCGAGCGTTTTGCATCTAAAGCACGATTAAACCCGGCATAGCCGGTATTACGATCACTAACGAGTGCAAGTAATTCTGCCGATATTGAATTTGTAACCACAATTGCACTTTGCAATTTTACATTATCAGCTACTCGTACTTGTAATTTATTAAGTTGATCCCGCATAACATTTTCAGCACTGGACTGAATAACAGGATCTAATGTAGTAAAAATTTGTAATCCTTCTGATTTAAGATCATCTTCATTATACGAATCTCGTAATTGTCGTTTCACTAAATCCATGAAAGCTGGATAACGGGTACTTCCATTTGGGTGGGTATTTACAATACCTAGTTCAGTTTCTTTAGAATATTTTGCTGTTGCAATAGAAATTATTTGATTTTCAGCCATTAAATCCAGTATTCGATCTCGCCGTGTTTTAGCGCGAACGGGATGTCGGTAAGGATTATAATAATCCGGTCCACGAATCAAGGCGACAAGTAGTGCTATTTCAGGTACATCAAGCTCCTTTACTGACTTATCAAAATAAAATTTACTACCTAATCCAAACCCATGGATTGCTCTTTTACCTTGTTGTCCAATATAAATCTCATTCATATAAGCTTGAATAATTTCTTTCTTATCGTAATGTAGTTCCAATATTAATGACATTAACGCTTCATTTGCTTTTCGCCAAAGGGTACGATTATTACTCAAAAAGAAATTTTTAACTAATTGTTGTGTTAAGGTGCTTCCACCCTGAACGGTTCGACCCGCTTTAATATTTGCCCATAATGCCCGAAAAATTGATAATGGATCGATACCATAATGTCGATAAAATTTTCTGTCTTCAACTAAAATTAAAGTGCTATGTAATAAGTTAGGAACATCAGCTAATTGTATTAATAATCGATCTTCATTATGTGATGGGTAAATTCCACCAATAAACATTGGATCCAGGCGAAGTAAAGAAATCTTTGAACGATCCCGATTATCTAATACCCGTGATACCCTACCATCATCAAATTCAATTCGAATAATACGTGATTGTTCTGTTCCGTCCCAAAATGAAAATTTCCTGGTAAAAACTTGATAGGTATTGCCTTTCTTATTGTAAGTTCCTGCTTGAGAAAGATTGTAGGTATTTCGATAATTCAACATTTCGAGTTCTTTATCAAAATGGACTGTTGATAATTTTTTCCCAACATATAATTCTAAGGGACGTGCGTAAACATGTGCAGGTAAAGACCAACGTTTGCCTTCAAATTGATAGAGCACGCTAAAATTTAAATAAATACTATAACCGATAAATACAACAAACAATCCTAAAAGCCATTGTTTCCAGCTTTTAGGAATAAGACGTTTTAACTTTTTTACGATTTTTTTGCCAGATTGTGATTTCTTGCGTTTTCTATTTTTTTTTCTTTTTCGAGATGATTGTTTAATCATTTCCTGCAAACTTGTGTAATTACATAATGAATTACAATTATACGCAATTTAATTACTCTAACGCATGAAATTTATCATTTTGTATGGAAATTATTTACACAACTAAATCAATGGCTTCGACTGATTCTGAGCTTTGTAATGATTGAAAAGCATTTATCGCTTTTAGATTTGCATTTGTGACACCAGATTGTACATCCATTGCACTATCATCTGCACGCATCTTCTCCGCACGTTGTTTAGCAATATCAGCACGTGCAATTGCGGCCATTCTAGCTGCCTTTGCCGCAACAACCCGATCCTGAGTTGATGGATCAGCTGGTGCCAGTGCAGCTCTTTCTATTAGTTGCGCCTTAGCCAAGCTCGCTTTTGAATCACCAGCGACACTCGAGGTATCAATCTTAACGTCACCGCCAACAGCATATTCCTTACCATCTGAACCTTTTTCTGTTTTAAAACCCGTTCTACCTCGAATAAAACGGCCACCTGCTTGTCGATGAGCAGCTTCATGAGCACGAACCTGTCTATCTTTAGCTTTTAGTTTAGATAAGGATTCATCACTCTTATTTACCGATTGATTGTCGGTTAATCTATTCTGATTTTTAGTGTCTTGTGTATCTGATGGTGAAAATGGCGAAGGTTTTTCACGTTTTTGTACATCTAAACGTGAAGATGATGACACTATTCGATTTGTAGACTGATTGATTGATATTCCAGACGAACCCATAAGGTATAGTTTAGCGTATTTTAGACTAAACTGTATATTAAATAGACAATTATATTAGCGTAACCTTAATATATTTAATGTAATTAAGCATAATTTAATTATAATTAGTACTTAAACTAATATTTACTGTATTTGATGCAATTTTATATGAAAAAACTAATAATTATTATTTTACTGAGTAGTTTAGCAGTAGCTTGTTCCAGCTCAAACCATATACGCAGTAATCCAACAAAATCAGCACAAGTCACTGATACAAATATCATAAAAAATGCAAAAGCAATGCTTGGAATCCAATATTATTTTGGTGGTATATCACCCAAAACTGGCTTTGATTGTAGTGGTTTGGTTTATTACGCTCATAAAAAACAAGGTATTACTCTACCCCGAACTACAAAAGAGCAATTAAAAAGAGTCCGAAAAATACAGAGATCATCACTACGGCCAGGTGATTTAGTATTTTTTGCTATCAACCGAATTAATGTCTCACATGTTGGAATTTATTTGGGTAACAATAAATTTATTCATTCACCATCAACCGGTAAAAATGTCAAAATCAGTTCGATGAATACAGATTATTGGCGCAGGCGATTTGTGACTGGTGGAAGATTATAAATATACAATGTCTTAATTGGGCTACTCCGATTCCGAAGCATTACTGTTTTTCTCTTTTTTTGTTACGCTGAATAGTTATGAATTTTGTATATATAATGAACTAACAATAAACTCAAATGTCTTAACATTGATTGCAAATATAAAAAATAAATGATCCTACCATGCACAATACTTTACCTTTATTAATTAATTCAGATTTTCCGAACATTTCAAGAAAACAGCTTGAAACCATACAAGTAAATTTAGGTTATAAATGCAATCAACAATGTCTTCATTGCCATGTTAATGCCAGCCCTGCTCGTAAAGAAATGATGAGTATTGAAGTTATAGATTCAATCTTAAAATTCATGCAACGAAAAAAACCAAAATATCTGGATCTGACTGGTGGTGCGCCAGAATTAAATCCTTTTTTTAAATACTTTGTAACTGAAAGTAAAAAGTTAGATGTTCATATTATTGATCGTAGCAATCTTTCAATTTTGCTTGAACCAGGACAGGAGTATCTAGCTCAATTTCTAAAAGATAATAATGTTGAAATCGTTGCATCATTACCTTGCTATCAAGAATCGAATGTTGATGGTCAAAGAGGTAAAGGCGTATTTCAAAAAAGTATCACAGCACTAAAATTATTAAATTCTTTAGGTTATGGAAAATATGATTTAAAGCACCAGTTAAATCTGGTTTATAATCCTACAGGGCCCTATTTACCCCCACCTCAAACTAAATTAGAAGCTGATTATAAAAAAGAATTAAAAATTAAATTTGATATAGAATTTAATCAGCTTTTTACCATAACAAATGTGCCAATTAAACGATTTGGAAGTATGCTCATATCAAAAGGACAATATGAAAATTATATGTCTACATTAAAGGCTGCTTATTGTAGTAAAAATCTCGATACAGTTATGTGTCGCAGTTTAATCAGCATTAACTGGCAAGGATATTTATTTGATTGTGATTTTAATCAAATGCTGGATTTACCACTATCAATAAATGGACATACAAAAACACATATTAATGACATTATGGACTTAAATATTACAGAAAACCCAATCATGATAGCCGATCACTGCTATGCTTGCACCGCTGGTCAAGGAAGTAGTTGTGGTGGTGCACTTACAGAATAACTAATTTGAGGTTAGTCATCTGTCGCTATTTTAATACGAAATTCTTATCTCCGGTTCAGGTTACATAATATTGTGAAACAAAAAATTTCGATTATTATTCCAGTATTAAATGAAGAATCATCGATTGTTCCTTTTTTAGGAACATTACAAAATTATCGAAAAAATGGCCATGAAATAATAATAGTTGATGGCGGAAGCTACGATAACACTGTAAATCTGGCTCAGATTTTTGTTGATCAACTTTTAAATTCAGATCCTGGTCGTGCAAAGCAAATGAATTTAGGAGCACGACATGCTAAAAACGCTATATTGTTATTTTTACACTCTGACACAATTCTGCCCGCTTGTGCAGATACTATTATAATAAATTCATTATCAAGTCATAAATACTGGGGTCGATTCAACATCCAACTTAGTGGTCATTCATTTATTTTTCGAATTATAGAATACATGATCAATCTACGCTCAAAATATACAAAAGTTGCTACTGGTGACCAGGCTATATTTATTAACAAAAATATTTTTAATAAAATTAATGGTTATCCCAACATTAAATTAATGGAAGACATCGCTTTATCTAAAAAATTACGAAAACGATACTCATGTGTGTGCTTAACAGAAAAAGTTATAACATCCAGTCGTCGTTGGGAAAAACAAGGTGTTTATCGAACAATTATATTAATGTGGTCTTTACGATTTCTTTATTATATTGGTGTAAAACCAGGTTTTTTATTCAAACTCTATTACAGAAAAAATAATACCACATGTTGTTTGGTTTTTACTAAGAATCCTGAACCTGGAAAAACCAAAACACGTTTAATCCCTGCTATTGGAATTAATGGTGCCTATAAGGTTCATAT
>JBGMQW010000209.1:0-5989 GCA_048060815.1 Thiohalomonadales bacterium
CTATTAAAATCAATAAGTTATCAACAAACCAGCCGAATGTATCTAACAGTGATACAGATTAAATTCGCACTGTAAAAAACTGTTGTACTAAATTAAGTATAGACACTATGAATAAATAACAAGCATTTTATGGAATTTATGTTGTATAACCTAAATTATGCAGTCTAATCTTACGAAGGAAGATTAGGAGTCTTTATTAAACATAAGAATATTAACAACATAGAATAAATAAATGATCGTTTAATATCAAAATTTAGTGATTTGTGGCAAAATATGACTATGAGTAAGTAATGAGAATTAAAATGGATAAAACTGAAATTTCTACCGAAGAAAAAATATTACGAGTTATGAAACGTGTGTTAACTGATGTTGCACGAGATACCCATATTAAACCTGGCTTAAAACACCCCTTATCTGAAAACACAATTATCGGTATTCGAGATTGTCTAGCGCTAATATCTGCCAGAGAAACGGAATTAGCCACTGAATCAGGACGACAGTTAAAAATGCGCCCACATTTTGTTGATGAACCTAAAAAAGCGTCTGTTGTTGTTAAACTTGATAGTGCTTTAAAATCATCAAAAAAAGATGATTAGTAAACAACTACTATACTATATGACTTGTAAACTGTTTCACAGTTTACTAATCAGGTATATAAGAGCAATCAAGATGCTTCCGTATTGTAATTAAACCGGTTAAACCTTCCGCCTTAAGATACGCCACTGGAGATTTGTTCTCGAATCGTTTATTGGTTTGTTTCATCCAAAACGGACCCATATTTCGATTATGAGGATAACTTGTTCGAAGGGCATTAATAATTCCCACAAGATGATCCAAACGATTATCCAGCTCTGCGGTCACCGGAAACGAGGTATTTTCACGATATTTACGCAAAGCTCTTTTCGGTATTCCGGTTGGCAACTGTAGGATTTTAATCAATTCATCAGCTGTTAATCCCCAGGAATCAAGTTCTGACATGATATTAGCTGTTAAAGTAGTTCTTTCATCTGTCTTTATATTCAACATCGTCATTTACGCCCAGTGACGGTTACAGAGTATCTCAAATACTAGTTTAAAAAAACAATATTCCAAAAATACTATTTTCTATATTAATTAATTACTTATACTATGATATCGTATTATAACTGTACCCTGGTATTTAATTTTAATAGTTATGTATACTTATACTATGTAGTAGTATTAATAAAAACTATATCCTGCCAGATTAACACAATTCACTGCACAATTTATCAACTAACAGCTATTATCTAACCATGCTAAATAATGATGAAAAAGCACTATTAAAGGAACGATTACACAATTTAGTCCTGGAACATCGCGATTTAGACGATGTCATATCAAATTTGTCTCAAGGAGCTAATATTGACCAAATACTTTTGAAAAGACTAAAAAAGCGCAAATTACAATTAAAAGATTATATCGTTCGTATTGAAAGTAACTTAATTCCCGATATAGATGCATAAAATTTTACTCGGCAACATTCAAAATACACTCTTCCAACTTCTTTTCTGAAACCGGGAAATCCAGAGCACAATGGAAATCATATCGTTCTCTTAAACGATTAAAATGTGTTATATATTCTTTTTCATAAAACACGATAACTTTAACACCAGTAAATCGCTGCAATGTAGCCATTAAAGATTCAAGGCTACTGGTCCGATCACGAAAATCAGTTTGAAAATTAAATTCTGCAATTACAATGTCAGGAGTATTTTTTTTTAATAAACTCATTGCTTTTCGCATACTGTTTTCAATAGTGACTTTATAACCTGCCTGGTTAAATATAGCAGAAAAATCAGGATAACCACCTCGTTCCATAATAATTAATATTGATTTAGTCAAACTACTCATTATTCCAACACTCGGTTATTTAAAAATTTTATTTTATCACTAAATTAAACTTGAATAACATAAAAGAGGATAATAAAATGATAGTTTAAATCAAAATAGACTTATTAATATTATGCCTTATTACATCTACAAAATTTCACCCGGCCCTACTGATATTATTAAAAATCTTGAATTATTAACAAAATTTGATGTTTTTAAAGAGGCCAAGGTTTCAGCGAAAACAATTCGGAGTGAATTACCGACTGATACCAATATTACAATAAAAGTTATATTTGCTGAATCAGAGCTTGATGCCGAAGAAAAATTATCTGAAAAACGAGATGCATCGATTGTTAAAGAATGGGAAAAATAACTCGTAAACTATACAAAATTTAATATTATGGATGAAGATAATTTTCGCTCGACCTATAAGCAATTAAACCCTGACCGATGTTGTTTCGAAAAATCAATCACAGCAAAACGATGTTCATGTCAATACGCAATAAAATTTTTACTCGCAAGTCGTGAAGGTGTTAAATGTAATAATCTGGAATCAAAAAAAAAGTGCATTTTATTTTTAACAACACTTCGAAATCATGCTCGATTTTCGTTAAAACTAACTAAAATTGATGGTCCATTACCTCATAAAAAAGAAATTAAAATTCAGGTTGGTGGTTTGCTTGGATTACAAAGTTCAATTAAATATAAAGACAATAAAAATATCCCGAATATTATTGAATTATTAAAAAATGCAACATCAGAATACCAATCCATCGAAAAATATCCCTATGACAATATAATTCAATCTGTTGTTAATTTTGAAATTCGAACTAAACATAAATCAAAATAATGGATTATAAATTAATTAGCTCAACTATTGCATTAGCACATATACAATTTCACGGGAAATTAAATAATAACAACATTATCTGGGATGCAAAAATACAAACCCTGAAATCGATTGCTCAGACTGATATTGGTATACGACAATTTATAGAAATAGATGCTCAAGGAGATGATTTTAAATCTATTTCAATCGGACTAAATGTACCCATAATATCAATACCAGAAATATTAAAAACAATAATTATGATTACAAACTATAAAAATCTCAGTCCAGGACGGCATGAATATGGAGAACTGTATTTCTTTAATAGTGCTTAATTACTTACAAACTATTAGAAAGTAATTTGTTATTTATAGAAGTATATTTTACGTTATTAAACTCAACTAATACCATACCACTAAATTTTTTACCATCGTAAAACTCAACTCGATAGATATTAGCAGATTTATCCACAGAAAATCGTTTATTAATATTTGATTTTTTTATTAAAAAACCACTTTCATTACGCGATAATTTATTTCGATAGCCAATAATATTAACACGATAACCATTAATATGATTAACAATAAAATTGTCCTTAACTATAATTCTGGTACCAATTTTGACATTATGAAGATTACCATCTATCACAAAATCTACTTTTAATAATGTATAATCAAAATCAAAATATTCTGGTTCTAAATAAGTTAGTTGCCTATTACCAAAATTTACTTTATATTTTTTTGATTTTGATGAAGTAATGGCGACCAGTGGATTATTTGAAGTAAATTGCAGTGGTGCATTTTTATTCATTGGAACATAACCAATTCTATTTCGCGCTTTTGCCACATCAAAATGAAGATGATTGTCATATAGGCTTAATTTTATATTATTATTTAATAAGTCATATATCTTATTTTCAGTTAATTTAAAACCTTTATAAAATTCAACACCAATATTTTTCATAAAACTTTCAACTACAAGCAAATGGTATAAAACACGTTGGTGTGTTAAGAAACTTTTACTAGCCTCAATACCAAAAGCCGGTTTCGAATTTTTAATAGCAAAATAGGTAAGTGTTTTTTCCATTTCAACATCACCATTTTTGGTCCATGTATTCTTTACTGCATAATGATAATTAGAATTCAAGATTCGTTTATTGACTGAATTCATAACATTATTTGCAATATTTTGTAGTTTGCCAAATTTTTCTACTTTAATTTCATCCTGATCGATAATAATACTTTGCCCCCATCGATTAGAGTTATGTTGCTTATCAACATATTTAGCCCGATAAAAACCACTACCATCATGAAGATTTAATATAATATCAATATTATTATCAACGATTAGTGATTTAATTTTTTGAATAGATTGGTATTCAGGATCGGAGCGTTTTATATAAGAAAATTTTCGATTCATATCACCATGAATACCGCGTGATCGCTTAATGATGCTTTCAAAATTTAAATTTGGTACAATCCAGACTGAGCCACGTGTTATTTTATAATCTGTTACAAGCAATGATGCAGCATTAAAACCACCTGGTTCATCACCCTGAATTCCACCTAAAACCAATATCCTTGGTCCAGCTATATTTGAATCTAATTTATGCAAGCTAAATTGTAATTTTTGAGCATAAATAGTATTAGGCAAAACAGAAAAAAACAGTAATAACAAAACAACAGCTTTTATCCATTTAATCATTATCACTAACTCACTTTAATGTGCCATGGCTCATAACGAACGCCAAACTTATTATCAGATTGATATCGAATTTTAATGTATCCCAGATCAACTAATTTTTTGTAGATATCAGTATCAGAAAATTTTTGGGTAAAATTTAATTTACCCAGACTAATATCCCCAATGTCAAAATCACCAATACCATGATACGAATGCCCGGGGGGTGCAAGTGAGCGCGAAGCCCGCGATAAATTACCACCCGTGTTTACTGCTTTAGCTGTAAATAATTGCAACTGTTTCATCAAACTACGAACACCAGAGGTTAATATTACACGTTCACCGATATCGGATTGAATTCGTTTAAATAATTTATAGGCATGATCTTTATATAAGTACTGACCCGAATTAGATATTTTACTCAAATGCTGCTTCGATATTTTATCATTTATATTATTAATTAATTTGTCCCCAAAAAATCCATAATCAACCGCAGATCTAAATACCAGCTGTTCTATTAAATCTATTTCAGCATCTGTAAATTTTCCAATGGCCGGGTAATTTTTAGAATATTTTACTAACATCGGAAAATCCAGAATACTAAAATTCATATAACCAATAACAGTTTGTGCTCGGTTTAAGCGTCGAGACAAGCGTTTTAAAATAAAAAAATTGTCCTCACTAAGCAAAACATCAGATTTAAAATTTTTATCAAAATTCTTAATTTTATACAAGTAATCAACAACAGCGTTATCCGGGGTCTGCATGACCGCTTTTATTAAATCAGTTTTGATATTTTGAATAGGTATTTCAGATGTAACACTAGAGAATTGATTAATGTTATTTAGCTTATTGTTGGATATTGAAATAGTAGCCAATGGAGATTCAGCTGAAGATTCAGTTAGAGATGCAGTTTTAGTGACTTCCGGTGTCAAAAGACGACTACCATAAATACCAAAAAGGCCAAGAGCTGATAAATAACCTAGTGCTTTTCGTCTATCCATATAAATTGTATGTTAATAGTTAAACTTTCTAATTAAACTTTCCGTCAATTTTAACTGTTATTCATCGATTATGGCAATTTATGCGTCATTAATTTAACAATTTACATCAATTTAGGAAAATTACTGGCAAATTTACTGATCCATTCGTTTGCAGCCTGCTCGCCACTAATATCACGCCCTTCACGCCGTTTGACTTCATTTTTATAATGCTCAATGTGACAAATTTGTTCAACCATTCTTGCCATATAAGCGTCATTTTGCTCTAAAAACATTGCACCAATTACGTAATATTCACTTTCCATTTGACACCAGGATACCTGACATTTACTGACAAATTCTGGTTGAACAAATAGAATTTTAAGTTCAATAATCGAACCAACATTAATAGGAGCTTCCGAGTTAAAGGAAACACCACCATAACTAACATTATTCAAATTTAATATTGCGCTATCGTCAATTGAGTCAAGCTTGTACTCAAGAGGTATATCGGATGGATGTCTAATATAACTACGCATTAATTTTTTTGCCGTGTTCATAATTGTTAGCCTTTATTCTTTATTACAAAACAATGCATAAAACAGGCCAGGCAGCATAAGTTCTGCAATCAATAAAAGTAATAGCTAAA
>JBGMQW010000210.1:0-2787 GCA_048060815.1 Thiohalomonadales bacterium
ATGATTTTTTGCCCTAGCTCTGGGTGATCCATGAATCGAATAAAACGTTCGGACACTTTTTTATCACCCTTAACAAATACTAAAACAGGTGATGCTGTGTGGGTACCATTGGACCAAACAACGGACTGCTGCTCAGCAACTTCTATGGCTAATAAATTTCGGCGGTTATCTGACTGAAAGACAAAAAAAGCATCATTGACATCGAATTTTGGAACCTGTTTTAAGCTAAGCTCTTTGTGACCTTTAACATAATAATTATTTGGCTCAGTTGTTAAAATTCTTGCAGCCTGTTGTTCACTAATATCAAACTCAGTATTCTCATTGATGATTTCCATAAGAGCAAGAGGTGTTTTGTGGTTAGAGCCCAGTCCATCATAAACCTTAAAGATATCACTATAACTTAGTTTTTGATTATAGAGTTTGTCCAGAAGGCTGGTGGCGCCATAATTATAATTCGTTTGAAAATCTCTCTCTTTAAATACATCTCCCGTCAGGGGGATTGCTGCTGGAATTTCACTGGCAGAATAACTAAATCCAAAGCCGCCCGTTTCATGATCAGCTGTTACAATGACCAGCGTATCATCACGATTTGACGCCCAATCTAAAACATAATTCAAGGTTTCGTTAATCTTTAACATTTCATGTAGCAGGGTACCGGTATCATTATCGTGAGCTGCCCAATCAATTAAACCCGATTCAATCATCAGGAAGAAACCTTTGTCATTTTTCTGTAATACATGCAAAGCCTTGGCTGACATTTCTTTTAACGTAGGAATGGAAGAATTGTCTTTTGTTCTATGAGCGGTGATCCCATCAGGTAGTCTTGAATCGCTGAATAAGCCTAATATTTTTTTGTTTTCATCTGAAAGTCCATCCAACTGCCGCGTATTAAAGGCTAATTGATAGCCTTGCTGTTGAGCTTCTAATAATAGATTACGCTGGTCTTTTCGTTTCGACTTTATGGTTATTGAATCTGCCGTAAGTTCAATCAATTCTTTGTAAACATCTGATGATTTGTCATTTGCCATCTCTGGGATCCAGTGACGTAGTCCTCCTGAAAGCATGACGTCCGGACCTGTGGTAAGCAAATCAATGGCTATTTCATTTTCCATCACACGGTAAGGTTGATGGGCAGCAAAGGATGCTGGAGTAGCATGGGTAATTCTCACATCGGAAACGAGTCCAGTAGCCTTACCCATTGCCTTGGCGACATCAATCACTGTTCTACTGGCGTTACCATCAGCGTCAACCCCTATCATAGGCGGACGAGATGGTTTCCCCGTTGCTAATTGTGTTGCCGAGGCTGCTGAGTCTGTCGTCAAGACATCCGCTGCATAGGTCATGGATATACCTAAGGATGCCCCTTCATTTAACATTCTAGTAAAGGCGGTCTCTCTGTTTTTAATGGTTGGATTTGTTGCCTGTCTAGCATAGGCCTCTAAAATACCAACCTGGGCAGGCCCCATGCCGTCACCAATAATTAAGATAACATTCTTTATTTTGCTGTCAGTGTTATCAGCTGCGAAAACCGACAAGTTCAGTAGCGCAACAATGGTTAACAGTGGAAGGTGCAATAATATTTTATTCATTTATTGACCTAACTTTCTTAATTATTTATAACTGAGATGACCCTCAGAATTGATGATGTCAACGGAGTATACTATGTCCGTAGTATAGTCTTGGGACTCAACCGTAGAAACAGCTATAAAATCTGCGTGAGCCATTTTGTGATTGATATTCAATTTAATAAAACCACGATGACTGCCGTCACTCCAAACTATTTCTTTATTATTCGCAGCGTTCAATTCATCATATCGTTTCATCGCCTCGATGCCAAGAGACATGATAGAACGAGGCGAGGTTATACCTGTAGTGCCTAGCTCAACACCCATGGATTGTCCATCATTGTCATAAAGTTCGTTGACCCAATAACTATGACTATCACCTGAAATAACTAATAAATCCTCGACGCCCTTATCTTTTGCTAGCTGGTAAAATTTTTCTCTGGCAGCAGGATATCCATCCCAGGCATCAAGATCAGCAGGTAGGTTGAGTTTTCCTAAATGAATATGCTCTTCAAGCATTTCTAAGTTGTCACCGGTTAATTGTTTTTCCAATTGCTTGAAAAAATCGTCATCCAAATTTGGATCTATAGATTTCGCCATTACCGACGCACTACCAATAATCCTCCACCGACGTGAGGAAGCAATGGATTCTTCAAATTCGCTGCTCAAGAAATTTTCCATCGGTTTTGATAACATTGTGCGCTTAGGATTACCCACCATTGAGTGTAAAAATTCTTCTGCCTGCTGCTTAGTTTTTAACAAGGGCAGATTTTTGTCATAACTAATTTGTTGACTTCTTCCTGTAAGTCTCGACTCAAGAGTGATGAGACTAACCAAATTACCAAACTTATAATGGCGCCAGTAATTGACCTGATCGATGACGTTTGCAGGATCGCGTATTGGCAACCATTCAAAAAAAGCTCTTACTGAGGCGCTACGTCTTGACTGCCAACTGCCTTCATCACTCTGGTGATTACGCGCGCCACCCATCCAAGAGTTGTTCGCTGAATCATGGTCATCCCAAATAACAATAAGAGGATGCCTGGCATGCATGGCTAGAGAGCCCTCATCGCTTTTATATTGAGCATGGCGCTTACGATAATCATCAAGGCTTACTATTTCATGGGCAGGATCATGATTACGACCTAGACGTTTTCCTGTTTCACCAGCGTAGGCATCAGGACCATGCTCATAAATATAATCACCGAGGTGAACCACCATA
>JBGMQW010000210.1:2887-5951 GCA_048060815.1 Thiohalomonadales bacterium
CTGAAACAAATTTTATTGCCTCACGTCTCGTTATTCTGTTTTTATTCATTAGAAGTTACTCAAGTGAAGGTAAGGTATGGCTGGTTAATTGCTCGTAGATTAAAGCAGTCTCTATATGTACCACTTCATCTCTTGAGGTTAATGAGCGAAATACAAAATCTCGTAAATGTTCGGAGTCTTGCACAATAATGTGCAGAAAAAAGTCATTTTCACCGCCCATATAAAATACACTTAATACTTCTGGACAGGCGACCAGGTCGTGACGAAAACTTTCAATCATCTGTGCGCTGTGTTTGCCTAATCGCACAGCTGTCATAGCCTCAATATTGCCACCTATTGCTTTATGATCAATCTCTAGACTGAAGGATTTAATGACGCCTGTGGATTGTAATTTTTTAACTCTTTCTAAACAGGTTGAAGGAGCAATGTTAACCTTTGCAGATAATTCTTTATTCGTAATACGAGAATTTTCATACAACAGGGCAAGTATATTAAGATCGGTTTCGTCTAGTTTTTTCATTATCACAGCCCATTAATCACATTAAAGATTAAAACAGATTGTTTTTATATCACTCATTTCTTCCACCGCAAATTTTACTCCTTCACGACCAATTCCAGAGCCTTTTACTCCGCCAAATGGCATGGCGTCAATACGATAATCACCGGTATCATTGATTAATACGCCGCCACATTCCATTTGCTTTGCGGCTTTCATCGCTGTCGCTAAATCCTTGGTGAAGATTCCATTTTGTAAACCAAAATCTACATCATTTACAATGTCTAACCCTTCATCTAAATTATTAAATCGATACAACATCGAAATTGGTCCAAAGACTTCTTCTTGATGAAGTCGGGCATCTTTGGGTACATTTTCTAAAAGCGTTGGTTCAAAGTGAGTGCCTTTACGTTCACCACCCATAGCCAGAACAGCACCTTTGGATAAGGCATCCTTTAACAAGCTCTCAATATTTTCTGCTGCTTTTTCGTCAATAATACAACCCATATCGGTGTTGTCGTCTAATTTACTGCCTAATTGGTAAGTAGAGGCTTTACTGATGAAGGCTTGTTTAAATTTATTATAGATAGAGTCTTGAACCAATATGCGTTGTACGTGCAGACAATTTTGACCCGCGGCCCAATAGGCGCCACTTACGGTACTATCAACTGCCTTTTCAAAGTCAGCGTCTGCCATAATGACAGCTGCACAGTTACTGCCTAATTCCATACCAATTTTTTTCAGTCCAGCCTTAGCAATTATCTTCTCACCCGTTGCTCTACCACCAGTGAAAGAAACCATTCTTACTCTTGAATCAGAAATTAACGTATCACCAATTTCTCGTCCAGCACCTGTAAGAACCTGTAAGACTGCTTTGGGTAAACCTGCATCATCAAACAATTTCGCCAGCTTTAAAGCACTTAAGGGAGTGCTGGTATGGGGTTTCAGTATCACAGCATTGCCTGCCGCTATAGCAGGGCCAATTTTATGGGCAACAAGATTCAAAGGATCATTAAAAGGTGTTATAGCAGCGATGATACCCAGAGGAATTCGTTCAAAATGGCCGATTCTATTCTCACTACCTGGCATCTGATCAAAGTTGATTGTTTCACCCACTAAATTTCGTGCTTCTTCAGCAGAAATCCGTAAAGTTTCAACGCATCGGCGCACTTCAGCGCGAGCTTCACGAATTGTTTTAATGCCTTCACGAGCGATGATGTTAGCGAAGTTTTCTGTGTCATCAGATAATAGTTGAGCAACATTTCTAAGAATTTCACAACGTTGATGTGTTGGCATGTTAAGAGCAATTTTAGCGCCATCAACTGCAAAATCGATAGCCTGTGTCATATCTTCTCGACTGGCAACAGGGACTGTATCAATTACCTGATTATCGTAGGGATCCACAACATCCATTTGTTTCTCTAAAGCTGTCCATTGTCCATTAATAAAACATTTCATTATTTAATCTCTGCTTTTAATAACAATGTTTTTGCAATATTGATAATATCTTCAACGACCGCATAACCTGTCTCAATACGCCCAGCGCCTGCACCAATTAAAGTAACATCACCCATTAATTCCGTTGTGTAGGTAATTGCATTCATTGCACCATTTACGCTAGCCAGTGGATGAGATGATTTTATTTGTACCGGCTTAACCCAGGCGTTAAAGCTGCCGTCAGAGTTTTGATCGACATGCCCAAGCACTTTCCAAGATTCATTTTTAGCCTTGGCAGAATTGATATCATCAATGCTTAGGGTGCTCATGCCAGTTAAAGCAACATCCTCGAGTGTTAACTCTGCACCCATCAATAAATTGGCTAAAATAACTACCTTAGCCGCTGCATCAAAACCATCAACATCACCCGTTGGATCAGCTTCAGCGTAGCCTTTTTCCTGAGCTTCAGCTAGAGCAGCGTCGTAGCCTAGTCCGGCTTCCATACGCATTAACATATAGTTAGTCGTACCGTTTAAAATACCTTCTATGGATTGAATATTAGCAGCCATTAAAGATTCTTTTGCCAGATGCAATGAAGGGGTACCGCTCATTACAGTACCTTCAATGCCTGCCATCAAGCCATGTTTTTCAGATAACGATTTTAGCGTTTTGTAATGTAACGCTACAGGTCCTTTGTTGGTGGTAACAAAATGCTTACCTGATTCAAAAGAAGCCTCCATATGAGACAAAGCAGGCTGACCTGTTTTTAGATCGGTATAAGCAAGCTCAATAACGATATCTGCATTGGATTGTTTAATGGTAGTTAAGGCATCCCATCCTTTAGCCGGAGCATCTAAGGTTTCTAAAGACTGTCCTGCTTTCATTGTTTGTAAAAGCTCCGATGTGTTTAATCCTTCGGGATCATAAAGACTACCCTTTAGAAAATCGCAAACGGCAACGATAGAAAAATTACAGTTAAACATATCCTTATAGACGCTACTTTTATCTTCGAGTATTTGCGCGAGGCCCTGTCCAACATTTCCAAAACCTATAATGGCAATTTTTATTTTCATAACAATTCCGCTTAAATGACCAGATAGTTCTGAACAATACAAGTTTTTCCGTATTATG
>JBGMQW010000211.1:0-3874 GCA_048060815.1 Thiohalomonadales bacterium
CCAATCATATACCAAAACGTAATAACGTCGTCGACCGTCAGTCACTGACTCACCGACAATTCCTTTGATATAACCACCGGCCTGTTCGAGTGTACGAATGATCGCACCATAGAAATCACGTCCAAAGATAATATCGGTAATGGCATTTGCCTCAAGATTTGAGGCTGCAGGTTGTAATGTGCTGGTATTGATTGGCAACGCAATTTCATCATATTGACCTAATATCATTGAGAATACACTACCCGGCCAGATTTCTGTGCCGGTATTACGGTCACGTAGGCGTGCTCCAAGAATACCGGGAATAAGAATTACCGGTGTTTCCACCAGGCCGGTGTCGAGACTGGTGTCGTTTTGTAGCTGACGTGTTTGATATAAACGTTGTAAATCGGGCTCAGGGGTTACTGAGCAACTGCTGGCCAGCGAAGAAAACAAGATCAGAATGTAAAAATGTTTGGGCATGAATCAATCACCTATTATTTAATCAATCATGAAAATACGCTTATATTATAGCGTTTCAGATCGATTACGACTTAAAACTGGTAAAGAATTAGCAAGTAAATACTTATCCTGAACTCGGGATAAGCAAATATAATTTAAATAACAAAATTAAGTAGTTACGTATGAGTAATACTAAATCCATCGGCTACGGAAGGGCTGTAGCCCATTCCAGACTCGCAAAACATGCCTTACATTTGTACTCACAATTTATTATTGGATGCTATTACATGTTTTTCTTATCCCGTCTTCAGGTTACTTACTTCAATCTAAATTCCGCGGACTATTCTTACAAAAGAAGATTAGTCTATGCGGTATTCAGTTCATCTCTTCATCTCGGGAATTGACTACTTCACGAAATTAATTATTGCTACACAATACTGTAATACGCGTTTATTTATGTCAATACTTTGTTACTAAGGGTGCTATAGTAGAACTAAAAAACAATAATAAAAATAACGAATGGTGCCAATTGTATCAACGCAGACAATGGATGGTTCAGCTTATGAAATTACTATCAAATAGAAATAACGTACTCCTCTTTTTATTTACACTAATAATACCTTTATCATCAGCGCACGCACTTGACAAGCGACACTCGGCGACTGAGCTACAGAGTGTTGTTGATAAAGCCTATGCAAAATTTAAAAATCTGAAAGACGGTAAAAATGCGGATTACATTCCGATTTTAACCAAGGTTCCAAGCGATCTTTTTGGTGTCGTTATTGTCACTCGTGATGGTAAGATTTACTCAAAAGGCGATGTCGATTATAAATTCTCAATTCAGTCGGTATCGAAACCGTTTACGGCAGCGCTGGTAATGCAACAACAGAGTCCTGAAGTATTAGCAAAAAAAATTGGTGTTGAACCTACCGGACTACCGTTTAATTCAAAAATAGCCATTGAAATTTATCCTGCGCGCTCGGTAAACCCGTTGGTAAATGCGGGTGCTATTGCAGCAGTCAGTTTGGTTAAAGCAAAATCGCAACAAGACCGTTGGCAACAAGTATTGCAGAATATGAGCGATTATGCGGGTACTGATCTAAAGTTGATGAAAGATGTTTACGACTCCGAATACAGTACTTCGTGGAGCAATCGAGCAATTGCCAACTTACTGTACAACTATGAACGCTTATACAGCAAACCGGAAGAAGCACTAATAGTTTACACCAAACAATGTTCGGTTGGTGTTAGTGCAAAAGATCTTGGCGTTATGGGCGCTACTTTGGCTAACCAGGGTGTTAACCCGATCACCAAAAAACGCGTACTGGCCGCTAAACATGTTCCGGAATTACTGGCCGTGATGGCAATGGCCGGTTTTTATGATGAATCCGGTATCTGGGCATACAGCGCCGGATTACCTGCAAAAACAGGTGTTGGTGGCGGTATTGTTGCGGTGGTACCCGGCAAATTTGCGATAGCCGCATTCTCACCACGTCTTAACAAACCCGGTAACAGTATCCGTGCGATGAAAGCAATTCGTTTGATTGCCGGTAAGCTCGGTGTGGGTCTTTACGGTGCTAACCCCGAATAACCAGATTACGGAGTAATCGAAATGTATTACAAAAAATATAATTGGCTAATTATATGTGCCTTATCTATAACACCCGTTTTAGTCCAGGCCAAAAATGATAACGCTACAGTGATGGACATCTATGGACACGTCATGCTCGATATGGGTTTTCAATCTGGCAGTAATGACTCGAACTGGTACGATGTGGTACGCCCAAGTAAACTTCCGGTTTACGATAATCAGTATGGTAAAGATGGCAACTTCTATGCATCGGTGCGCCAAACCCGTCTCGGTTTTAAAACCACAACCCCTGTCAAAAACGACACTATCAAAACTATATTCGAATTTGAATTGTTTGGCGTTGGTTCTGACGAAGGCCAGACTACCTTTCGTTTACGTCATGCATATGGTGAATACAAACAATTAGGTGCAGGACAAACCTGGAGTGTGTTTATGGATCCCGATGTATTCCCGGACTCGATAGAGTACTGGGGTCCAAACGGAATGGTTTTTTACCGAAACATTCAATTACGCTACACACCGATGACAGGAACAAACTCCGTTGCCATTGCCTTCGAACAACCTGGCGGTAGTGGTGATCCCGGTGTACTTGCTGATGATCCACGAATCACGGACTTTAAAGCGCGCTGGCCATTACCCGATTTGTCAGCACAATACCGAAGAACCGGAAGCTGGGGTCATTTCCAGGTAGCCGGTATTTTAAGAGCGATAGAAGTTGACGACCTGGGTACTGATCCAGTCGATAATTCACAAAGTTTTACCGGTTGGGGGATCAACCTCAGTAGTAATATCAAGTTTTCCGATGACACCCTCAAACTTCAGGTTGTTTATGGCGAAGGAATTACAAATTATTTAAATGATGCAACCTCAGACATCGGCGCTTTGCAGGTCGGTAATCCAGATCTGGCTGAAACCTTGCCATTACTTGGCATTGTCGCTTTTTTCGACCGTACATGGAACAAACGCTTCACCAGTACCTTTGGTTACTCTTATCAGGATATTGACAATAGTATTGGTCAAACTGCATCTGCATTCAGAACTGGTCAATATGCATTAGCCAACCTGCTTTACCATCCAATCAAAAATATTACTTGGGGAGTTGAACTGCAATGGGCCAAGCGGGAGAACAAGGGAGATGGTTTAACCGATAAAATTAATACTGTTACACGCCTTATTAAAAGTTCAGACGATGTTCGTTTGCAATTCTCCTTTAAATACAATTTCGGTAAAACATTTGGCAGTTAATTCAAACTTTTAAATATTAATTCCCCTCAATCAAAAAAAAAGGTTTTCTTGTTATATTAATATTATATTAATGTTATAATTTAACATTAACTCAAACTGTTTTTAAAAAAATATTATAAAAATAGAATTATTCTAACTAATACTATCAGTAGTTAGTTAAGTTAAAATCTTTCCTGATTTCTTATGTATTAAATTTTGAGATTTTGATCGTAAACTAGACGTTTAAAATGAAACATCTATGTTTCAAATCGCTACGCCCCTAAAAATAAAATGTTTTTATTATGCTTGTATAATAATAAAAACCTGCTATGAAGACTCTCTTTAATTTTCCATATTCTAATTATTTGCTTAGTACATGTATCAATATTAATTTAAATAATTTTGTTATTACAATTTTTTATTATCATTCGTATAAAAACCGCTCTAAGCTAATTTTTAAGATTTGTGAAACTTTTTTCACTAACTCTTAAAACCCTCAACTCATAAAATAAATATCATGGAGGTATTACGTATGAGAAAATCTTCTAAATCAATATTCAAAGGCGTATCAATTGCTTTGTTATTAAGTGCATCTACATTAGTCTTTGCAGCTCCACATAC
>JBGMQW010000211.1:3974-4154 GCA_048060815.1 Thiohalomonadales bacterium
TATCAATTGCTTTGTTATTAAGTGCATCTACATTAGTCTTTGCAGCTCCACATACTGGTGGTGGCGGTAATGGCGGTGCAATGCCTGGTGGCGGTAATGGCGGTACAATGACTGGCGGCGGTGGTGGTGCAATGCCTGGTGGCGGTAATGGCGGTACAATGACTGGCGGCGGTGGTGGTG
>JBGMQW010000211.1:4254-5939 GCA_048060815.1 Thiohalomonadales bacterium
CAATGCCTGGCGGCGGCGGTGGTGCAATGCCTGGCGGCGGAACATCAAAACCCGGTGGTGCTAGCCATGATATGCCTGGTAGTCACAACAATAAAGGCACTAGTCACAAAATGTCTGGTAGCACTCATCAATCGAGCACTGGTAGCCATAAGAATAAGCCAACAAATAAGCATTAAATATTGACCTGAATCAGTGTTATTACAATTTATATCGATTATAAATACTTGAAAGATATTAAAATGAAATATACATTGATATCTGCCTATAGTTAAGGGTTAGTGATTACCTCACTAACCCTTTTTTATTAGCCAAAATATTGTAAATTAATTAGTTACCAATATTAAAGCTCATTAAAAAATTCTTAGAGTAAAATAATGCTTAATAAAATATTTAAAATCGTATATCTAATATCCATACTTACGCTGTTTCTCACCGCATGTGGACACGAAGATGATGATGATAATGAAACCTACATCAGCAGCAATGGTGGGCAAAAAAGTCATAATACCGGACAAAATTGTTTAAGTTGCCATAAATCTGGAAATGAAGTCATATTCACTGTTGCTGGAACCGTATACCAGATACAAGATTTAACCCTAGTGTTGCCCAATGTAAAAATTCAATTTCATGATGGTCCAAACACCAGTGGTAATTTGATACACAGTATTGATGTAGATGCACTTGGTAATTTTTATACTACGAATGCTTTATCCTGGGGTAATGGTTTATATGTATCAGTGGTAGTCCCCGATGGAGTTACAAATTCAATGTCTTTTGTCGTAACGGAAGGTGAGTGTGGACGTTGTCATGGCGTGAATGAAAATCAGATTTATGGATGATGTCGCTATGTTAAAGTTATCCAAAATTTGATCCTTTTAAAATATTATTCCTCACAAATATTCTACTTCGAACTCTCCTGTACGATCCTCTACTTTTTTGGAGGTAATAGACCAAGTTTAATATGGTTTAAACTATTATGAAAATTACCGAATTCACGATCCTGACAGGTTAAATATTTTTTCAATTTAAAAAATTCAATAGTATATTCATTACATATACTGTAGTAATATAGTCCGACACTAAATTTTAATAAATCAATTCGCCCCAATTATTAAAAATAACTTAAGCCATTTCCGGTTTAAAAAAATCCAAAAAAAATTAGAATATTAATATTAATTTCATATTCATATGCCACAATATGCGGTACTAAAAATATTTTATGATTTATTAAAATTAACTTAAGCAGTGTTTTTTATATTTTGATAAATCACTTAAACGAGATTAAAGCTATGGTTAAATTACTCAATATGGTTCTAATGATATCGCTAATATTAATATCATTATACATTTACGCAGATGAAAGAATTTTGTCTGGTATTATAAAAAAATCTTCTTTAAATGAGACAATGATTAAATCAAACAGTATTTCATCACTATTAACACTTGGTGAAATGTACCAAAAAGGACTTGGTGTTGAAAAAGATTTATTAAAAGCTCAGAAATATTACAGAGTCGCTATGAATTACGTTAAATCCAGTGAAGATGTTGGTTTTTTACATAATACAGATAATCTGCCTGATTACGAAGAGACAGAAGTAAGTGAAGTTCATCATGAATCAAGCTTTGATTCAACTAGTGAAAATACCAATATTATCGAAAAATCGGAACCTGAAAAAGATACCGAT
>JBGMQW010000212.1:0-5838 GCA_048060815.1 Thiohalomonadales bacterium
AAATATATTATTACGATTAACAAAACTTACTTTGAATTTATGATTTTTACTAATTTTAATTTTCTTACTAGATCTCTTTTACTATTTGTCTTTTTTTTTATTTTATCTGGTTATAAGAACAATAAAACTAACATACTTTATGACGGTTTCACTATCAGCTATGATGTCAGTTTTAATAATTTTCATCTAGGTGTATCTGAACATCAACTAATACAAAAGTCTAGCAACTCATACACTCATAAAGCTTTAATCTATGCCACCGGAATTGTCGGCCTGTTTGTAAAAAATAAAGTTACTGGATCAAGTCATTATCAAATACTAAAAAACAAAATAGTACCGTCTCATTATGACTATAATAACTCGAATCAAAAACGAAAGGACAATTACAGTATTATTTTTGACAACAAAAATAATACTGTAACCCGAACAAACGATAATATAAAACACAACATTACAGATAATAAACAGGACATACTCAGCCTAATACCGGCAATAATGTTAGCTTTGCAACGGAAAGATAAAAATATAAAATTTACAGTCATAGATAATAAACGAATTGGTGAATATTTACTAAAGCAAACTAAGGATGAAACTTTAAAAACCGACAAAGGTGAAATTAAAACTCAAATATTGGAATCCCGGGTTAGAAATGACAGATACCATTTTATTTTGTGGTGTGCAAAAAAATATGACTTTCTACCTATAAAAATAATGCGCATTAAAGATAATGGTGATGAACTGTTATTGAAGCTGAATCGTATTAATGGACAAGAGATTAATTTTATTGAACCACCTGATGAGGATGAGAATGATGAGTTCAAGTTTTAGTTATACAAATCTTTTAGTTTCATTAATCCTGTCAAAAAATCACGATCATTAACATCACAGTTATCAAAAGATTTCGTTATTAAGCCAACCTCAACAAACATTTTTTCTACTGCCTTATTTAAATTTTTATGATGTTCTTTACGTGAATCATATATAATTTTAGTAATTCCGACCTGAATGATTGCTTGAGCACAGGTATTACATGGGAATTGTGTAACATACATTGTTGCACCAGCCATATCATGCGCCATACAATTGTAAATTGCATTTTTCTCAGCATGAACCACATAAGTGTGTTTTGACTTTAAGGCATTACTATCGTCATCAGACCAATAATCAGGATCATCGTCATTACAACCTCGTGGTAATCCGTTGTAACCGATGCCAATTATTTTTTTATTTTTATCGACAATACATGCGCCATTTTGAGTTTTTTTATCTTTTGAGCGAAACGACGATAAATAAGCGATAGACATAAAATAACTATGCCATGACATGTATCTTTCTTTTTTCATTTTCACACTAATTTAAAAAGATGAAAAATTATATATCTCTATATTGCAGTATAGAAAAACAGAGTACACTGCAAATTAGTTATAAAAAATTCTGTAATTTTCTATTTTATCTTTATTAATTTTTTTGAATTACGATTTTAGGGAAACTTGCACTAAAATCTTTCGTTCGGGTTGATAATTTTGCAGTCATACGTCGGGCAATATCACTGTAAATTTCTGCAATTCGTCCATCAGGATCTGCCGCTACAGTTGGTTTACCATCATCAGCATGCTCACGGATCTTAATATCCAATGGTAATGAACCTAATAAATCAACATTAAATTGTTCTGACATATTTTCTCCGCCACCAGAACCAAAAATATATTCTTCATGACCACATTCACTACAAATATGAATGCTCATATTCTCAACAATTCCCAGTACAGGCACTTCAACCTTCTCAAACATTTTTAAACCTTTACGGGCATCCAGTAATGCAATGTCTTGAGGTGTCGTCACGATAACCGCACCACTCACAGGAACTTTTTGCGCCAGGGTTAGTTGGGTGTCACCGGTACCTGGTGGCAAATCAATAATCAAATAATCAACATCATGCCATTGTGTATCATTAAGTAATTGTTCTAATGCCTGGGTAACCATAGGACCACGCCAAATCATAGGAGTCTCATCTTCTATAAGATAACCAATCGACATTGTTTGAATACCGTGAGCCATAATGGGTTCAAGTGTTTTACCATCCTTCGATTCCGGCTTCGCTGTTGAGCCCATCATACGGGGCTGACTGGGCCCATAAATATCCGCATCCAATATTCCTACGGTTGCTCCTTCAGCAGCAAGAGCTAATGCTAAATTAGCTGAGGTAGTCGATTTACCAACCCCACCCTTACCCGAGGCAATGGCAATTATGTTTTTCACACCAGTAATGTGTTCCACACCTTTTTGAACCACATGACTGCTGATTTTGGAACTAACATTAATTGTGGCTCTACTGACACCTTCAACTTTAGTAATGCGTTCCTGGATACTGCTTTGTAATTTTTCTTTATAACCACCGATTGGAAAACCCATAACAATATCAACTTCCACCTTATCACTATCGATTTTAATATCTTTAATTACTTTTGCAGTAACTAAATCATTTTCAAGATAGGGATCAATATATTCTTTTATGGCTGATTCGATTTGGTCCTGAGTAATACTCATTAGACGGCTCTCCTAATTCAATACGTGTTAAGTTAATCTGGTTTTTTCGGCAGCGGCTAAATTAGCTACAGATGACCTTATAATTAATAATCGTAAGATCGAGATTACTAAGGGATCATATAGTACACTAAATTAGTCAAGGATTCCTATGGTACTTTAGTAAAAGTTAATATACTTAGTAAGTAATAATTAAAATCAAATAATACTATTTAAAACAAGATGTTAAAAAGCACACAATAACATAAATTTAAAATGGTTATATGCAGGTACGGTAACTAAATTGCCGCAGAGACACTTTTATTAACTTAAAGTCACTATTAACTATTTTGCTTTTAAAGTTACTTTTATACAAATTACATAAAAAAACAAAAACCTGCGGTCCAAAACACCCTTCAACTAGAATGAAATACAATAAACTGCTACCTTATGCGACCTTTAAGAATGATAGAATCAGAAATAGAGAAAAAAAAGCTTGAACAATAATTATGTCAATAAACGAACAATATTAGTCACCAGCGCCCTGCCATATGCCAATGGCTCGCTCCATTTAGGACATATGCTGGAATATATTCAGACCGATATCTGGGTTCGCTTTCAGAAGCTTCGAGGCCACAATTGCATCTATGTCTGCGCTGATGACGCTCATGGTACCCCGATTATGTTACGTGCCCAGAAAGAAGGTATTACGCCTGAGCAGTTAATCGAGCAATCAAAAAAAGAACATTTTGCAGACTTCCAGGATTTTGAGATTGGTGTCGATAATTACCACAGCACACATTCTGATGAAAACCGTGAACTCGTTGAACAAATTTTTTTGGCACTACAAAATGCTGGCCACATTAAAACTCAAACAATTACGCAGTTATATGATCCAGAAAAAGGTATGTTCCTACCAGATCGGTTTATTCAAGGTGAGTGTCCAAAATGTGGTGCAAACGATCAATACGGTGATAACTGCGAATCCTGTGGTACAACTTATTCACCTATTGAACTAAAGAATCCACGCTCAGTCATTTCCGGTGCAACACCAATCGAGAAAGAATCAGAACATTACTTTTTTGTATTAAGTGATTTTGAAGAAATGCTTCAGAACTGGACTCAAAATGGTCAGTTACAATCCAGTATATCCAATAAATTAAAGGAATGGTTTGAAAGCGGTTTGCAGGATTGGGATATCTCTCGTGATGATCCTTATTTTGGATTTAAAATTCCTGATACAGAAAATAAATATTTTTATGTCTGGATAGACGCACCAATCGGTTATATGGCAAGTTTTAAAAACCTGTGTTCAAAACGTAACGATCTAATTTTTGATGATTACTGGAAAACCAATAGTGACTATGAACTTTATCATTTTATTGGTAAAGATATCGCTTACTTTCATACCCTATTCTGGCCAGCCACATTGGAAGGTAGTGGTTTTAGAAAACCAAGTGCAGTATTTGTTCATGGTTTTTTGACTGTTAATGGCACAAAAATGTCTAAGTCTCGAGGTACTTATATCAAGGCACGTACTTATCTTGATTTTTTAAATCCAGAGTATATACGGTATTATTTCGCTGCCAAATTAGGTACCGGTATTGATGACATTGACTTAAATCTTGAAGATTTTTCGCAACGTGTCAATAGTGATTTAGTTGGTAAGGTAGTTAATATTGCGAGTAGATGCGCAGGATTCATTAATAAGAAATTCAATGCTACTCTTGCTGCAACTAATTCTCAATCCGATTTATATCATGAGTTTGTTGATGCCGGTGAGTCTATTGCACACCATTTTGAGTTACGAGAATACAGTCGTGCAGTTCGAGAAATTATGGCTCTGGCTGACAAAGCCAATCAGTTTATTGACGAAAATAAACCCTGGGTACTTATAAAAGAATCAGGTAACGAACAGCAAGTTCATAACGTTTGTAGTGTTGGCTTAAACCTGTTTCGTATATTAATAACTTACCTCAAACCTATCTTACCTAACACTGCAATATTATCAGAATCATTCTTGAATATCTCCCCACTACAATGGGATGACATTAAACAACCACTTATTGGTCATAAAATTAACAAATTTAAACCGTTAATGACCCGTATTGAACAGGAAACAATTGAAACCATGACTGAAGTATCAAAGCAAAATTTAGAAAGTACCGATAATAAAAAAACAACTGGCCCGTTAGCCGACGACCCTATTAGCAATGAAATAACATTTGAAGAATTTGCAAAAGTTGATTTACGTATTGCAAAAATTGTTAATGCTGAACAAGTAGACGGTGCCGATAAATTATTACAATTAACACTCGATTTAGGTGGACAAACTAAAAACGTTTTTGCTGGAATTAAATCAGCTTACACCCCTGAGCAATTAATTGGCAAACATACTGTTATGGTTGCTAATCTAAAACCACGTAAAATGCGCTTTGGAATCTCAGAAGGTATGGTTCTCGCTGCAGGCCCAGGTGGCAAAGACTTATGGATTTTGACACCCGATGACGGCGCACTGGCAGGAATGAAAGTTAAATAACTAATAATGACCGATATAAGCACACGATTGACGAATACCATTGAGATAAGTACATTGAGCAGTGAAGTTTTGAAATTTAACGGTTAATTTATAACCATCACCTTTACCTTTGAGTATTAATCCTTTATTAATATACTCTTCTAATTCTTTTCCTCGAGCACGATAATATTTATAAATATAAGCTTGAAAATTATATTGTGTTAAATAATCAGGAATAAGTTTCAGTAATGATTCAGGATAATAACCATTATTCTCTTTGTATTTCTCAATTTTTTCAATCATCGGCTTTGCAGCTGCATCACCTTCGGGTTCCATGATAGTACTGCATGAAACAGTCAATAAAAGAAAAAAGAATCCTGAATATGAACAAATTATTTTTTTTATATTTCCGTTCATGGTCCTATTCATTGTTGAATTAATTTTTAGTACACAATTATATTAGCATTATATTAGTATAGAATTAAAATCGTCGTAATTCACAATGAATTCAATATAAAATAGCTCTATACAGTAAATTTACTCCAGTATTTCAAGCAAATCGCCTACAGAAAGAAAACCAGAACTGTCCGCAATAATATTTTGTCCAAAATAAATTTTATTTTCATGCTTTCGAAATGTTAATAGCATTTTAACTGGCTCATTTCCCCTCTCTCCTGTTTCAGTATCAATATTAGGTATCACACATCGGCTGCATGGCTTAACAACTCGTAAAACCAAGTCACCAATACGGATTTTTTTCCAATTATCCTCCGCAAATGCATCACAACCAGTTACAA
>JBGMQW010000213.1:0-1656 GCA_048060815.1 Thiohalomonadales bacterium
TTTTCATAATATCTCGAGGTGATTTAAATATTACATCTCTTAATAATTTATTGATAAAATAACTTTTCGGAATGGATTCTTCCGGCTTTTCTGTTTGCTCAACATAGCCAAATGCTTCCCTCAGGTTACCTACAATTCGCTCTAATGGAACACCCTCTTGAGCACCACTAGTAAAGTATACGCCTTTAAAATCAGGCATTTCCTGGTATGGGTTATCTTTAAATAATAAATTTATAAATTCAATTAAACGATTTGATGCTGCCTGAAATTGTGATGGGAAATCATATATTTCAGCTTTTATTTCATGCTTTCGTTGTACTGATAATTTATGAATTCTTAAATCACACAAACGTACATATAACTGGTCCAGTTTTTCCGCAATCAAATCACTGGGATCTTCACCTTTTTTAAGCTCAACTAATACTGAACCCCAAACCTGATTACGTTCTTCCGCATTTAAATCATTAAAATAAGATTCGAAACCACTTAATAAATCACATTTTGTAAAAGTAATATAAAAAGGAAATAAGTATCCTAATTCTAAAATTAATTCTTCAATCCGATCTCGAATAACCTTAACATGCCAATTTAAAACCTCTTCATCGGCTGTTAATAAATCAGAAATACTTAATGCTATAATTACGCCATTTATTGGCATTCGTTTACGATATTTCTTGATTAATGATAGAAACTCTTTCCACTCTTCATTATCATCTACTTCAGTAGTATATCGCCCAGCAGTATCAAGAATTATGGCCTCATCAGAAAACCACCAATCGCAATTTCGAGTACCACCAAATCCACGCACATCAACATCATCAGATTGACTATGAGGAAAATTCAAGCCTGAATTACGTAATAAGGTACTTTTTCCGGCCGCTGATGGGCCAATAATCATATACCAGGGTAAAGCATATAATGCACTACTGCCTTGATATTTAACACCAAGTTCAGTCGTTTTTAATGAAGCGATCGCTTCATTCATTTTTTCCTTAAGTGCATCAATTTCTGCAGAATGATCATCCGCATCTTGTTCCTGTAATTCATCCTGTAATTGCGAACCCCGACGTTTTGTTATGATCCAGGATATCAACAGATAAACTAATGCTATACTGACAATGCCTCCAATAATAATAAGCCGAAGTTTAATATCAGTTAAACCCACTCTAGGCCCCGCAATCCAGACCAGACTTACCAACACGACAATTGCAATAAGTGTAGTACCACCTTTACTCATAACAAATTTTCTAAGCATGCTAAATATCATATTCATCGTCCGGAAGCCCCTGCACGATGTGATTTACGTGGATCCATTTTATCTTGCAAGGCTAAAATATTTTTCACTCCATGTTCAGATTGATTCTCAATTATCATTGAATAACCCATATAGGTAAAAAATACTATTGCGACAGTAAAGACTGAAATCACCCAGTTAGAAACCTCTCTACGCATGTGTGAGATAAATCCAGACTCTGGTAAACCAGTTGGTGATAATGTTCTATTTGTAATTTTTTTATAATCTTCCAGTTGACTGCGTAAATCTACTTGTAAGGCCATTAATTGTTCCATGCCTTGTAGTCTATAAACACCCTCAAAACCAAGTTGTAAACAAACATAATACAATTCAATAATATTTGTATTATTAGAACCAGACTG
>JBGMQW010000213.1:1756-5656 GCA_048060815.1 Thiohalomonadales bacterium
TTTCTTTATAATTAGTATCAACACCTGCACCACGATCATGGGTTTTAAATGGTTTCATGATAGCGAACAGTAATGAACAAGACTCAAGAATCTTATTTACTTCATTTTTATGATTATTTTGTGTGTTTTTTGACATTAGTTTTCTTTAACAGTTACAATTTCAATTTTTGCTTTAATAAAATCTCTTGGAACAAATAATCCTAAAGTACGCTCACTAGCTATTCGCTCCCAGAAAGTACCATTAGGATCCAATCGATAATATTCAAAACCACTTTTTATTGGTAAATTACTTGGTGGACGTTGCATATGACGGACATTTACACCAGGTAGTGCAGATGCAACAATCATTTCAATATCTGCTCGGGCACCTACTTTCGCCATTCGTTCAAATTGTCCAACCCATTTTGAATTATCAGAATCAAGTAATACAGCAAGAAATAATGTTGAACTGGTAATTACCGCACTATCAATATTATCAACCGAGTATAAAGCATCGGATTCTTTTACTAATTTTATTTGGTTAATTTTTGTTGGCATTGCAACATCGACTAACTCGCGCAACAATCGTTCAAGAACTGTAAATACTTTCGTTAAATTATTATGTTGATAAACTGGAATACTGTGAACATCCATTTCTAAACTAAATGGACATAAACCGCCGATGACATTACTGAGAAGTTGATAGATTTGCTCAGGATGTAAATCAACATTTTTTCTAAAATGTTGTAAAATCGGAATAGCTCCACTTAAAGCCTGTAACACTAAAAAATTTGAAACATCATTATGTCCAAATTCTGCAATGCCGGCACTGTATTGTTTTCTACGTTCATTTAAAACTCGAATTTTTGCACTAAATAATTCAATAACTCTAACTAACATTGCTGATAAATAATCCGATGCCTGGATATTCACAATTGGGGGAATATAATTCTCAACAAATGTATATTCTCCATCACCATCATTTACAATTTCTGCAATTTTAATCGAAGTAAAATTCTCTCTCGATTCATCTCCGGTGACTATCATTAAATTTGGATGCCCTAACATAACCTCTCGTTCTCGCGATGGATCATTTTCGTCAGCTATTTGCCGGTAATCAGCATACCATGCACATAATTGTCCGGTATTATGGTAACCACTGATTCCTTTAGTTGTTCTATTCACAGGAAGGCATAAATACAATTCTATTTTTTCACTAAAACCACCAGTTAACTCCTTTGCAAGAGGCTCACCATCACTGGCTTCATAACTGACTAATCGGCCATCCGGGAATATTGCCTGAACAAAAGAAATACGAAACTGGTGATTATCCAGCGCTTCTTGATCAATATCGAGTTTTAGTAAACCCCATGCCATTGGTGAGATGCTACGTATTTGTAAACTCTGATACGATTCAAGATAATTATCCCACATTTGAAAATGTTGCTGACCCAAAAACATACCCTCAGCCCAAACAACTTTTCTTAAGCCCTTCATTTTTTTCTCCTAATTCATCCTGAACTGGTAATAATTATTAATAAATTATGCTGTAATTCTATGTTCTAATTCTATTCTGCGATGTTAATCGAATTTCCAACAAGACTGACAGAGAAACTAGTTGAAAATCGACTGCCGACTAAACTTGTCGATAACTCCTGTATATCACGCCATTTTCTATCACGCGGATTACGAAATATTGCTGCAACACCGATATATTTTGCATCCTCATGCCGGTCTAAAATAATTTCTTTATTAACACCCGGATGTATTACAATTTCTTTTCTTGTGAGTACGGTACCAGTAAGAGCATTTAAATCATTTTTCCATATTTCATTAAATGTTGCACTTTCGAACGAGCTAATATCACGTAACTGATAAATACGAACAACAACAGATAAAGGCGATTGTGTACGGTTTGGATTTAAATCTGGAGATGATGAAATCCCCATTCGAATAGTCGGACCACCACAAGCTGATAGAAATCCGGTAATAACTATCAGTATGATAAATTTACGTAACTCTAAGATCATTCTGTATTTCCTCATTATTTTTTAATTTTGATTTTCACGAATTGTTGAATACTTCTTAATAAATCCAGGCGCAACAATCATATTAAATCGAAAATTATCGTTTACTTGAAATTCTTTATGATAACTCTTGTAAAAGCGCCATTTACTACCACTAGTAGAGAGCCAACCTGGATTTTCACTTTGAACATTTTCTGGGCTTAATGAACTCAATGCTTCTTTTGCAACAGCATCAATAGCACTAAATAAAGCCAACTGATGCTCTATCATGTCATTAAACAGTTCCTGTAACTGTAATATGCCTGGCTCACCAGAACGAAAGATTTGTTTTAAACATTTTTCCGGGCTTTTCCCATCAAGAAGATGATGAGATTGTGGAAATACACGAGCATTGCTTATCCCAAATTCATCTGCAAATTGTTTTTGACCCTGAATTAATAAAGCCATGCCTTTAACAACAGTTTTACCCAAAGAAGAACTTTTTGGACGTGCAGATGCAACGGCAGGTTTACTGTATTCAGTTTGATTGGCCAATGACTCTCGCTGATTACGATTTGGCAATTGTGTTACTTTGTTGGGTTTAGGTTTACTCTCCATTTTATATCCATATTATTCCAGATTACCAATACATAACCCAGCTATGCTGATCCTTTGCATTTCTTTGTACTATTTATATACTATCGCAATATCATTAAGACAAGTCTAGTTAAATATTAAAAATATAATTGTTTAATATTATTTAACGTTGTGATACTACGGATCAATTTAAAATTATATAATTTGATATATTTCACAAATTTAAACATTGTAACAAGTATACTAAATAAACAATTGTTAAACCCATGTAATTAAATAGTATTACATAAATGTTAATTAAGAATTAATTTTTATATAAAATTGACAATAATAGATTATTTTTTTTCATAATAACATTATAGAAGATAGTCAGGTAGATATATGGAGGATAAAAAAGATTAAAAAGTAAGCAATTACGATTTTAAATAAGTCTGAGTAAAATTATAAAGTCCTTGTTAAATAATTTTGTATCTATTTAACATATTTGTGTTTTTAGGATTATTCAATATTACGTTGAGTTTTGTTACAAATGTAAAGATTTTACCGCCAAAAGCACCAAGGAAAAGAATAAACTATTTTTTGTTTTCATTTATACTTTTGATTTTTCTTGGCGCTCTTGGCGGTTTTACATATTTTGTTTATAATTAAAAATGAAAGAAAATACCAGCAAATACACCACTAAACTTCATATTTGCGGTAATGCTTGAGGAATTATCAATTTCAAATTTTTGAGCCCGGTATCCACCTTCAATTCCAAATACACTAAAAAGTTCATATTTTATTTTAAGCAAAAAATCGGAATGATTAACATCACTAGTACCTATAAAATTACCTTCTGCATTAAATGATAGTCCGGTTATCGGCAAATTAAATCCAAGTGCGGCATATAACATTGGAATTGTTTCATCAAGTGTTTCAGTGGCAGTTATCATACTACTGGATGTTTTAAATTTACCATCCAGTTTACGAGCAGTTAGACCAAGATCAAACTCTACAATATTATCCAGAATTTCATAATAAAGTGTAATATCGGTAGAATCTAACACAAGTGATGTATTAAGAACCGTGCCTGCCGAAAAAGACTCACCACCAATATTTACAGTAACAGTGGTTACACCGGCACCGGCATTTGATAATTTAGTTGATGCAAATCGTATATTTGGGATTATTGGTAATGGATGTTCAACCGCTATGTAAAAATATCCCTCAATTTCTTCTTTTAAATATAAATCATTTTCAAGATCGAAGCTGAAACCAGTCATCTTATCCGTAGCTGTTCCAGTTGCATCATGGTTCCAAGCACCTGCTCCCATATATA
>JBGMQW010000214.1:0-5637 GCA_048060815.1 Thiohalomonadales bacterium
CAAATAAGTAAAAAAATATATTTTTTAACATTTTTGAGGTTTAACTGTTAAGTAGATCACAACTTAACAAGACAATTTTGTCAAAAGCATAACAGGTTATATTTTTCTACGTAAATATTACTAACACTGAACAATAAATCGATATATTTGGTTTATAGACTATGATTAGTATAGTAATCCAGTTTGAATTATAGAGAATCTCCCTTGACTCATTATTTGTATAATGGTTTTTAAAAAAATATCAGATGAAAGTTAAACAAGAAAAATCTAAATTATACATTGTTTTAATCAGCATTCATGGTCTTATTCGTGGCCATGACCTGGAATTGGGTAGAGATGCCGATACTGGTGGTCAAATATTATATGTAACCGAACTGGCTCGTGCGCTAGCTGCCCATCCAGATGTTGAGCGTGTCGATTTATTAACTCGTCGAATTGTAGATCAAAAAATAGATTTAGATTATCAAAAATCAATTGAATTGTTATCTCCTCATGCTCGACTGATACGATTGGATTGTGGTCCTAAACGGTATTTACGTAAAGAAGGTTTATGGCCTCATTTAGATGCATTTATTGACAAATCCTTACAATATATTAGGACCGTTGGCAGAGTACCGGATATTATTCATGGACACTATGCTGATGCAGGTTTAGTGGGTTCGCAGTTAGCTGGATTATTAGGAATACCATTCGTTTATACTGGGCATTCTTTAGGTCATGATAAGCTTACACAATTACTTAATAAAGGTTTAAAGCATGAAATTATTGAATCACGTTATAGTATCATGCAACGAATTGAAGCAGAAGAAATAGCAATTGGAGCCGCTGCAATGGTTGTTGCAAGTACCCACCAGGAAGTAAATCAACAATATGCTCGTTATGATAATTATCAGACTAAAAGAATGACTGTTATCCCACCCGGTGTTGATTTATCGCGTTTTCATCCTCCTGTACGAGGTGCGAGTTATGGTCGTGTTGAGCAAATGTTAAGTCCCTTTTTAAATAAACCAAGGAAACCAATGATAGTCGCTGTATCTCGTGCTGATGAGCGTAAAAATATTTCAACATTAGTTCGAGCCTTTGGTGAATCACCTGAATTACAATCAATCGCTAATCTTGTCATTATTGCTGGAAATCGTGAAAACATTAGTGACTTGAATAAAGGCGCAAAGGATGTCATTACCGATATTTTAATGCTAGTCGATCGATATAATCTATATGGAAAAGTTGCATATCCTAAACAACATAAACCAGATGATATCCCTGCATTATTTCAATTAGCAGCACATAATAAAGGAGTGTTTATAAACCCTGCTTTAACAGAACCTTTTGGATTAACATTAATTGAAGCTGCAGCAAGTGGTTTGCCTATCATTGCAACTAATGATGGTGGACCAAAAGAAATTATAAATTTATGTAAGAATGGAGATGTTATTGATCCGAATAATATTAAAATAATAATAGAAACATTAAAAACAGCACTGATTGATTCAAAATGCTGGAATCGATGGTCAAAAAATGGAATTCGAAATGTTTCATGTCATTTCTCATGGAAAGGACATGTTAAACATTATATACAAGAAATTCACAAAAGATTACAAGGACAATATCGAAAACGGATTACAAGTCCAGTTAAGAGTAGGTTACCTATGATAGATCGATTAGCATTTTCTGCAATTGATAATTCGCTTATAGGAAGTAAAAATGGACTGTCTGAATTGATGTGTCGATTAAAACTTAATATCAATCATAATATTGGGTTCGGTATCGCTACTGGTCGTAGTCTTAATAGCGTGCTTAAACTCTTAAAAAAAGAGAGTATCCCAATTCCGGATGTTATTATTTCATCAGTTGGTTCCGAGATTCACTATTACCATATTGGTAAAAAAATAATCGAGGATAAAAGTTGGAAAAAATTAATAAATTATCGTTGGGAACCTAATGCAATAAAATATTTAATGCAAAATATTTCCAATGTGAAAATGGCACCAAATAAAGAGCAAGGTTTGCACAAAATCAGTTATCGCATAGCGAATTTTGATAAAAATTCACTATCCTTTTTTAAAAAATATTTACGTCAACACGACATTCACGCAAAAGTAATTATAACGCAACAACGTTATTTGGATATATTACCCATTCGAGCGTCTAAAGGACTTGCGATTCGTTATATTGCGATTAAATGGGGTTTGCCATTAGACCGAATTTTTGTAGCAGGCGATGCTGGAAATGATGAGGAAATGCTACAAGGTGATACCTTAGCCGTTGTTGTAGCAAATCACAGCAATGAATTATCGAGATTAAAAAATAAACCGAGAATATATTTTGCTGAAAATAGTTATGCCGCTGGTATCCTTGAAGGATTGGAATATTATAATTTTTTAGACAAAATAAACAATCATGATGAAGAAGTAAATATTAAATCAGTTGTTGGTTTGTAATGATATTTCTTATCCTGGATTTTAAGCTGGAATGGAAATAGGATAGTCCTTCTAATATACCGGAAACATAGTTCCCATTTAAATGATAAAAATCACCTTTTGCTATGTAAATATTCAGGGCTAATCCAGAATTTTGATACTCATCAATTTGATTCAATATGTCTCGATGGGCATTTTTGACAATAATAGAAGGAATGCCGCTAGTAAATACCTCAATATCATTACCGCTGTCACCAGAGTAAATTGTATTGTCATAAGTGTCACCATTTTTTTCCATTAAATAATTAACCGCATGTAATTTTGAAACTGATTTAGGTAAGATATCAATTAAATATATACAATTGATTTCGTCATAACTCGAAATGATATTTATATTAACATTAATTATGTTTAATCTTTTTTTGATTTCTGAAACTACGTCATCTGATTTATTTTTTGTGTAATAACTTAATTTATAAATACTCTGATTGTCTTGTTCTTGTAAAATTAAATCTTTAATATCATCTAGTAGTTCATGTATTAAATTAATATCCATGCCATTCCAGTCAGATTCAATCTCATTTGTCCAGTTTGAATCAATGGAATATTTATTATTTCGAAAATAATATGCAGATGCACCGACATCACAAATCAAAAAATCAGCAATTGGTAACTTATATTCTGAAATAGCATTATTAGTTAAATTAAAGTTACGTCCGGTAACATAACAAAGTTGAATGTCATTTGATGTACATAAAGTTGTAAAAATTTCCAACGCACCATCCGATACCGGTTTATCACCGTTAGGGATTAAAGTTCGATCCAAATCGGTACAAATAAGTATGTTGTTTGTCATATAATATGCTATATAATTCGTTATATTTTAATTTTAACTATCAATATATATTATGGATAAAATTATATCTGAAAATTCAGAACAAGTGATTGCACAAGTAAGTAATGCTATTATAGCACTCGCAGAGCAATGCATTGCAAAAACGGGGCAATTTACTATTGCTTTATCGGGTGGGAGTACACCTAAGTTATTATATCAATATTTAATACAAGAAAAGCTTTTTAATACTATAGAACTTTCGAAAATATTTATTTATTTTAGCGATGAACGTTATGTTGTCCATGACGATGAGCGGAGTAATTATGGTTTAGCCAGAGATAATTTATTAAATTTTCTGAATATCCCAACTAATAATGTATTTTCAGTCGATACATCATTTGATAATCCTGTAGACTCGACAAAGAATTACCAGGATATTATTAAGAACAATGTAAAAAGTAATAATAATATCCCTGAGTTTGATTTAATTCTACTCGGAATGGGGGCTGATGGGCATACAGCATCTTTATTTCCAGATTCAGAACTTGTATTTGTCAATGATTATCTTGTGGGTTTCTGTTTTCATCAGGAAAGTAATACAACTCGTATCTCATTTACATTTCCATTAATCAATGCTGCAAAAAATGTTTTTATTATTACTATTGGAAAAGAAAAATTTCCCGTTCTAAATAATATCAATAAACTAGAACAACAAAATATAATTAAATACCCAATTCAACATGTGAAGCCAAAAGGGAAATTAACATGGTTCAGTGATTTAGCGGCACAACAAGGAGATTAATCTGAATTCAAATCTTTTTTAAGAATGTATTTGTATTTTCGTTTGATTCGCTTATTAAAAACAAGCTTAAATTACCATTAAGTGATATTGAAAAACCAAATTTATAACCTACACTGGGATAATTGAAACTAAATTACTCGTTTTGAACTAATTAATAACTGACAATATTAATTTTTTTAATTATTTGATGAGGTGTCTTTGTCAAAAACATGTTGCTTTTTTACCAAGGTATTTTATTCATGTGACATCTGCCATTAACGGGTTCTAATCGCATTTATTAAAATGATTTTAAGGTTAAAAGAATTAGGTTAAATAATACTTGACACACCACGCATTTTCAGTTTAATGCTTTAAATTAAACATAATGTGATTAATTTAATTTTAATTTGTATAAAATTTACACTTTATAATTATATTAGTGTGTAGTATTATGAGTCTACGGATGGATCGTGTCTTTATTAAGCACACATGTGGATAGTGTGTCCCTCACAAGTAAACACAAAATTTAAGATTCAACAGAATTTTCAACAATATATTGTTTGTATTGTATTTAACCTATTGAAGGATTTGAATATGGATCGCTTGCTAAAAAATTATTTTATCATATTTATCATGTTGATATCTCTTGTTGCATGTGGTGGTGGACGTCAAGGTTCAATACCCATTATTAAAGCAGAAGTAAAAACGTATGATCTAATTGTAATAATGTCCGGTAACGGAAACGGAACTGTTAGCTTGGATCCTAAAGCGATCGTTTGTACTACAACTTGTGCTGGAAGATATAACGAGAATACATTAGTTACGTTAGTCCCGGTTGCGTCAGATGGTAGTGTTTTCACAGGTTGGACTGAGACAAGCAATGCGGCTTGCACCATTGGTGTTGTCACCATGAATTCAGGTGTTATTTGTAATGCCATTTTTGATCTTCTAGCAAACACTACAGTTTATGATCTTAGCATCACGATGGCCGGAACCGGAGTTGGAATTGTAACATCGGATCCTACTGGAATTAATTGCGGCGCTGTTTGTACTCGAGCTTTTGCAGCAGACAGTGTGATCACTTTAATACCAACACCGGCTGCAGGTAGTACTTTTGTTAGTTGGACAGGTACCGGTTGTGAGACAGAGATCGTTACGATGACAGCTGCAGTTAATTGTACTGCGACATTTAATCTTAGTCCTGAAGTTGATCTCACTGTGACATTAGACGGTACCGGCAGTGGTAGTGTGACATCATCACCAGCGGGTATTGATTGTGGTGCTAACTGTGTTGCACCTTTTACTGTGGACAGTCTTGTCACCTTGACGGCAACACCTGCGGAAGACAATAGTTTCGTTGCATGGAGCGGTGATCCAGATTGTAGTGACGGAATTGTCACCATGGCAACCGCCATGACTTGCACTGCGACTTTTGATGTTGTACCAGGAGCCATACTTTATGATCTTACTGTCACATTAGCAGGAACAGGAAGCGGCCGAGTAAGCTCAAATCCAAGTGGAATTGATTGTGGTACGGGTACCGGCTGTTTACAAAGTTTTGCAGCGAACACATCCGTAATATTAACAGCAATACCCGGCTC
>JBGMQW010000215.1:0-5628 GCA_048060815.1 Thiohalomonadales bacterium
TCAAATTTTAAGCAATTGTTATATTTGTGAACTATATCATTAATGTAATGTTAATTATCATTGACACAACAGGTGTTAGTATTAGACTTAAGTATATGATGTAAGATAGCGAATTTAATAGTTTTCTCAACAAGGAGTGAGTTGTGCCAGGAATTTGTAGGGATTTTTTTACATATCATAATAACAATTTGATGATTAATAAATATTCGACATTAATTGTTCTTATATCTAGTTTTGCTTTGTTTTCATGTGACAGGAGCAGTACACCGCCTGATAAAGTGTTACCTGTTGTTGTTTCTACCAAACCTGCTTCGGCACAAATTGATGTAAAGTTAGATGAAATTATTGAAGTAACGCTCAATAAAAAAGTTTCTAATTTTACCAAAGCTACATTTAATATCTATCCTGTTGAGACCGGCGTTCCAAATAAAGATAAGCCGGTATTGTTTATTGATAAACCATTTATCTATAATCCTGCTACTAAAACGTATCGAATAACGATTCAACCAAATCAACTTCAGGCAGCAATGCTTTATCAAGCTACGTTATCTGATGTTAAAGATTCGCTTGGTAATGTAATTGCAAGTTCGTGTGTATGGCAGTTTGCGACTGAAGGATTTATAACTACACCTTATATGGGTTTATTTAATACCGGTGCTTGCGCTACTCCTCCCAAAACTGCACCAGCTGCTCCTTTAGCTGTGACTGTATCAGTTGCTTACGGCAGGGCATTAATCAGTTGGGAACTAGATAATTCTAAAGGTCGTCCGGATAATTTTATAATTGAAAAATCTACTGATGATAAAAATACTTTTGAACAGGTTGCTAATTATGAATTTGCAGATAATAACAATAGATTTAATCTTAGTGTAAATGATTTTACATTAAAAATAGATACCCCTCATTTTTATCGAGTTATAGCAGTTAATAACTATGATAAAAGTACTGCAACTGAAAGCACTGCGGTTACACCCACAAAAGATTCAATAAAACCAGTATCAATTTTAAATCCGGATAAACCTGGAACGCTTAATGTGTTTGGATCATCAGTCGCTTTTAGTCCGGATAATAATACATTGGCAGTGGGGAATGTTTCTGCAGATTCTGAAACAGTATCAAATATTGGTAGTGTACAAATATTTATTAAATCGGGTTCAACCTGGAATTTTGCATATGAAATTTTTTCGCAAACTGCAAAAGAAAAAAATCTATTTGGTAGTTCGCTGGCTTTTAGTCCTGATGGAAACACATTAGCAGTTGGTGAAACTTTAGGTGAGATTGACGGCGGTGTCGCGGATAGTGGTGTTGTGCAATTGTTTACCCGGTCGGGTACCACATGGGAACAAAAGCCAACGAATGGAGTTGTTCTAACATCTCAAACAGCAGCAGCAAAGAATAATTTTGGACTTTCTATTGCTTTTAGTCCGGACGGATTAACATTAGCAGTAGGCGAATTTTTGGGTGAACCCAGTGGTGGTATAACAGATTCAGGCTCGGTGCAATTATTTACCAGGTCCGGGAGTGACTGGAATTCAATGCCCACCAGTGAACTGGTGATTGTCTCGCAATCACCCGGTGCAAATTTTTGGTTTGGTTATTCACTCGCCTTTAGCCCCATCGGTAATACTTTAGCTGTTGGAGAGTTAAAAGCATTACCGAATCCAAATCCAGCTAATATTGGAACGGGGACAGTACAAATATTTACTAAATCTGGTACGGCATGGACTAATATTCAAGTCCTGGATAACTCATCACAATTATCTGCAATATGTTGTTATTTCGGTCGTGCTCTTGCTTTTAGTCAAGATGGTGCCACCTTGGCAATATCTGAGGGAGATTTATCGTTAACTTCAAAAGCAGGTTATGTGTTGTTATATACACAAACGGGTACAAACTGGAGTCAGGCACAAGCTATTGCTGATAATCCTGCAGCAGGTGGATTAACCCATTTTGGAGAGTCAATTTCTTTTAGTCCGATTCGTGCTAATTTACTGGTTGTCAGTAACCCCGAAATTGGGCGGGAGCAATTGAGCGTAGCGGATGTTGATATTGTCGAATTAATAACGAACAACGGAACAACGTGGCTGCGGAATAAATCAGCAACCACAATTTTAACACCGGGTAATCCTTTGCCCGGAAATAGATTTGGAGCGCGTTTAACTTTTAGCCCTGATGGTTTGACATTAGTTGTTTCAGAGGCAGGACATATTAATATTTATGACACTAACCAATTCCCTTGAAAATAAGATTAAACTTGCAAAAGCAGTTTAAATTAATGTAATATGTTAAGTATAACTTAATTGTTGTTAACCAATAACTGTAAGTATAATGTTTTAACTATATTGATCGCATGTTTAGTAGGCAGTAAAATATAAGTTCATATATCTAACCATTAATACTTATTATTGATTCGCAAGGAGATCGACTGTGCAAGGATTGCTAATAAATTTGCATATCCAAAATTGTTTTCTTAATTCTCCCTTAACAAAACAAATCAAAAACACCTTAGTACTTGTTGCGCTAGCTGTGTTGAGTCTGGTATTAATTTATTCTGTTATTGGAAATAGATTTTCAGTTTCAACTGAATTTGTAATGGTATCTCCTGATAGAAACTATAAAACAGCGACAAAAGTCTATAACTATACAGTTGACAATACGCATCCTATGATTGCAATTACAGCAAACAAGACTAGCGCATCTCTGTTATCTAAATTAACTATAAATAAAATAGTATGAATATTATGACTGGTGTATTTGTCTCCCTATTTAAATTTACACTATTTACCCCATTGATAGCGTATCAACACAGTGTAGTATTCAAGTTACAACGGCAGATAACAGCAGGTGTTAAGTTGTCGTACATTAATAAGCTGGAAATACCAGGACAAAAAATTTTAAATTCAGGAAAGATTCTTGTGATGTTTAAAAATTAGGCATTATCAAATTCTTTTTAACAGTGGAAGTGACATTATGAAAACAAAATATTTATTCAGCAATCGTAAATCCAAATTGTCGTTTATATTTCTAGCCATGTTCGCGCTACAAAGTTGTGGCGGTGGTGGTGATCCAGGTCGCACACCACTAACGAATCCTCAAGCTGATACTACTCCGGAACTATTTACGTTTACAAGTATCAACAATGCAACATTAAGTACTGAAGTTTTTTCAAATTTTAATGTGGTATCAGGCATCAATAGACCCGCAGCAATTAGTATCCTTGGTGGAGAATATTCTATCCCTGGAGTTAATGATAGTGCCTTTACAGCTCAAGTTGGTACGATTGAAAATGGTCAATTATTTCAAGTAAAATTAACCACTGCACCCGATTTAGATCAAGAAAGCAAAGTTACTTTAACTATTGGCGATGTCAGTTCTACCTTTACTGTAATGACAACAGCAACCGGTTTTGCAGTTAAATTAACACCGGGGACATTATCAATACCTGAAAATGGTGGTGTTGATACATTTAATATTGAATTAGGGGCTGCCCCAAATGAGACTGTTGTTATTAATATCACTAACCCTGATGTCGGTGAAGTTCTATTAGATAAAGCACAAGTAACTTTTGATCCATCAAATTGGAGTCAACCTCAAACAATTACAGCAACGGCTGTGAATGATAATATTATTGATGGCCATCAACATGTGGATATTAGTTTATCAATTGATCCAAGTTCAAATGACAGCTCTGGTTATAAAAATATTTTACCACAAAATCTTCCTACTGAAATAATTTCAATTATTGATAACGGTAAAATTGGTGTTAACGTTCAAGCTGTCGGTCCGTTAGATACTACCTCGGGTAATATTACAATTAGTGAAAATGGTGGTGTTGGTACTTTTAGAGTTAATCTCACTAGTCAGCCTACACCAAACAGTACAATTGAAGTGACGATTGCAGGCGATCCTGCAGAAGTCGATATAGTGCCTACGACAGTGACTTTTGACAGTGTCAATTGGGCAACAGTTCAAGTTGTAACATTAACTGGCAAAAATGATTTCGTGGTTGATGCGGACAAACTCGTACCAATTACTTTTAGCGTAACAAATGCATCAACCGATACCACTGGTTATGCAGCTGTTGTAGCACAATCCATTAATGTGATGGTGCGGAATGTTGACATTGCACCAGGTGTTAACGTTGTTGTTGTAGGTAACACCAGCTTAACTGAATCAGCAGTTGTAGATGTCGCTGGCTCGTTTTTTGATTTAGCTGTAGCACTACAGGCGCCACCAACGACAACTGCCGGAACTCCGACTGTGGTCGTTAGTATCGTTAGCTCGGATCCTACTGCAGCTTTAGTTAACAGCAATGCTTCGACTTTATTAACATTTACAGATACGAATTGGGATACATCACAAATTGTTCGTGTTAGAAGTGTTGATGATAATATTGTTGATGGTTTACAATCGGGCACTATTACGATATCAATTGATGCAGCAGGAACGAATGATACGAGTTTTGCAGCGTTAGTCGAACCTTTGGATGGAACTGATCAAACGTTTACTGTCGCGGATAATGACACTATCGGAGTAATACTGACACCAATAACACTTGGTGATATTAAAGAAAATGATCCGGCAAAACCCTTTACTGTAACACTTAATTCAGAGCCTTTAGCCGATGTGGTATATGCGATAACACTAACTGATGATGCGGGTAATCCAACAACTCGAGCTACTATCGACATAGCATCATTGACGTTTACAGCAAATACAAATGTGCCACCGCTAGCATCGAATAGTACCTGGAATACGGCACAAACTATAACGCTAAGCCCGGTAGATGATGGTGTTGCTGCAGGTGATGCAATTGTGAATGTTAATCTTACAATTACCACCACTGATACCTCAGGTTATAATGATCCTGTTTTAAATAAAATTTTACTCGCAAATATTATTGATATACAGGTACCGGATCCAAATGCATTTTTACAATTTTTAAATAGAGCTGATCCACGTAATAATGAAACTGTCGCGACCGCTACTGCTTATTATCTTGCTGTGGATCCTGCTGGTAGTCGTTCAACTTTAGCTGCATTTAAAACGTTTAATAATGCTCTCAGCGATGTAGAGAATGCAGTGTATGTTAACGATTCTAGTCTTGGTTTTGGTAATCGAACGTATTTAACCACCAGTCCAGATGGCACTATTGCCAGCTGTGTCGAAAATTATGCACCCGCAACAGGTGTCAGTGCTACTGCTCAGGAAAAAATTACTTTAGCGAATGCAGGTCCTGCTGGATTAATATCAACATTGTGCATGGAATATTCAGCTACGCCTGGTAGTGGGGCAACAGTAGGTGCTTTAAGCGGAAGAAAATTTGTGAAGTTCTTTAGTTATGATGGTGCTGGTGCTCGAATTTCACAGATAGACCTGGATGGACGAGGAGCTAAATTTGTACCCGGTGTGTGTAATACCTGTCATGGTGGGCAAGGTTCGGCATTAGTAGCGGGCGTATATCCCGATAATGGCGATACCAATGCACAATTTATCCCCTGGAATTTAAGTACGTTTGTTTATGATGGCGGTGCGACAATACCGGCTACCTTGCCACCAATATTCAAACGTTTTAATGAAGGTGTCATTGCAGCTAATCCAATACCGACTTCATACTCAAACACAACG
>JBGMQW010000216.1:0-5602 GCA_048060815.1 Thiohalomonadales bacterium
CTATCAAGACACGCAAAACATTGCCATCCTTGGCATGCTCGGGTGCCGCGTCCTGCGGCACACGGTCTTGATAGAGATATCACGATTCCGTGTCCTAACCTTTGCTGTTTATTGATAATCATTGACATTATAATTCTTTATTCAGTTCTAAAATCTGAAAGATCAACAGCCACTAATCGCGTTTACTATGCTGCAATACCACAATGTCTCAATAATGCATCTATTTCCGGTTTTCGTCCTCGAAATGTCATAAATAAGTCCATTGGTTCACGTGAGCCGCCTTGCTCTAATATATTCGTTAAAAATGCATGTCCGGTAGTTTGATCAAAAATGCCATTTTCTTCAAATAATGCAAATGCATCGGCGGATAATACTTCAGCCCATTTGTAACTATAATACCCTGCTGCATAACCACCTGCAAAAATATGTGAGAATCCATTTTGAAAACGATTGAATTCTGGTGGCATATTTACCGCAACTTCTTCCCGAACTTGATTTAATATTTCCTGTATACGGGCGCCTTTGTCTGGATCAAATTCAAGGTGCATTCGAAAATCAAAAATTGAAAACTCCAGTTGTCGTACCATCATCATGCCCGATTGAAAGTTTTTAGCTGCTTGCATACGTTTAAACAATTCATCAGGTAATAATTTCCTGGTTTTGTAATGTTTGGCAAACAATTTTAACGCGTCTTTTTCCCAGCACCAGTTTTCCATAAATTGACTTGGTAGTTCGACCGCATCCCACGCGACACCATTAATACCCGAGACACCAACATAATCAATTTTAGTCAGCATGTGATGCAAGCCATGGCCAAATTCATGAAACAAGGTTGTAACTTCATCATGAGTGAATAACGCAGGATCGTCACCAACCGGTGGTGTTAGATTACAGGTTAAATAGGCCACTGGTATTTGAATTGTACCATCGTGCAAACGCATTCGTGCGATGCAATCATCCATCCAGGCACCACCACGTTTGTTTTCGCGAGCGTACAAATCCAGATAGAATTTTCCGCGAATATTTCCATCTTTATCTTTTATTTCATAAAAACGAACATCGTCATGCCAGGTTTCAATGCCTTTTTTAACTTGAGTAATTACGATGCCATATAATCGTTTAACAACTTCAAACATTCCTTTTACAACATTTGTTTCCGGAAAGTAGGGTTTTAACTCTTCTTGAGTTATTGCATAGGTATGTTGGCGTAATTTTTCAGAATAATACGACAAGTCCCAGGCATTTAATGTGTCGATGTTAAAATGTTGTTTGGTATACGCTTCAAGTTCAGCTTTGTCTTTTTCTGCAAATGGTTTGGAACGTTTGGCCAAATTTCGTAAAAATTCCAAAACTTCATCGGTGCTTTCTGCCATCTTGGTGGCAAGTGAGCGTTGTGCATAATTATCAAAACCCAATAACTGCACCAGCTCATGTCGGAGCGCAACAATTTTATTCATTATATCGGTGTTGTCCCATTCACCTGCATCAGGTCCCTTATCCGATGCCCGTGTGACATAAGCTGTATAAATTTCTTCACGAAATTTTTGATTATCGGAATACGTTATAACTGCATAATACGATGGAAAATCTAGAGTGAATTCCCAGCCTTTACGGTTATTGTTTTCGGCCATTTGCTTCGCCATAGCGATTGCGGAGTTAGGTAAACCTGCTAATTCGGTTTCATCGGTAATCAGCTTAAACCAGGCATGTGTTGCATCTAATACATTTTCTTCATACTTGGTAGTGAGTTTTGTTAATTCTTGTTTAATTTCTTTGTACCGTGCTTTTTTTTCTTCAGATAAATCGATACCGGATAATCGAAAATCACGTAACGCATTATCAATAATCTTTTGCTGACTTTGATCCAGATTTTTATATTCTTCACTATCTGCAATCGATTGGTAAGCATTAAAAAGTCCAGCATGTTGTCCAATCTCGGTGGCAAATTCACTTAACTTTGGCAAGCAGGCATTATAAGCATCACGCAATTCATCACTATTCATTACCGAATTTAAATGACTCACTGGCGACCAGATACGATCCAGCTTGTCACCGACTTCTTCCAGTGGTTGTATAAAGTTATCCCAGGTATAAACCTCATTATCAGCAAGTAATTTTTTAATAATGGCGCGATTTTCTTCCAATAAAACGTCAATTGCGGGTTCTACATGTTCGGGTTTGATGTGTTTAAATGGGGGCAAGCCATCAAATGTGAGAAGCGGATTAGACATTTTTTCTACCTTTTCTATGTTCCATATATATAGTATATGCTGTTATTAATTTGGCCACTAAATTGCTTTTACAATTTATTTCCATTTTCTGAATATTCAGAGTAAATTCAGGCAGCATCAAATAGGCAAGATTAGCATTGTTAATCTAAAAAGTATAAACCTGTACGACTCAATCAATAACGGTACGAAATAATGAATATGATTAATAATACTACAATCGATAATAATGTGGTTCCTTATGAATCTCTAACACCGGATGTGGTATTAGACAGTCTGGAGCAACAGGGTTATTTGTGTAATGGTCATTTATTAGCCTTAAATAGCTATGAAAATCGCGTGTACCAAATTGGACTTGATTCTGGTGATTATTTAATCGCGAAGTTTTATCGACCGGGACGTTGGTCCGATGACACTATTCTGGAAGAACATGAATTTAGTCTTGAGCTCGCAAGTTATGATTTGCCTGTTATTACTCCTCTTCCGGATAGTAACAATAATACCTTGTTCCACTTTGCCGGATTTCGCTTTGCATTGTTTCCTCGTTCGGGTGGCCGGGCTCCTGAGCTTGATAATCCCGAGCACTTAAAAATATTAGGTCGCTTAATGGGCCGTATCCATTCAATTGCAGCAATTAAGCCATTTCATGATCGACCAAAATTAACTCTGGAACGATTTGGTATTGAGGCGCTGGCTTATTTACTGGACAACGAGTGTATCGCTCCTGAAGTTCGGTTTAACTTCGAAGTAGCAGCAAATGATGTATTGTCTTTATGTGAGCAGCAACTTGCTGTGAATTCACATATACGGCAGATCCGTTTACACGGCGATTGTCATCCCGGGAATATTTTATGGACTGATACCGGGGCACATTTTGTGGATCTGGATGATTGCCAGACAGGTCCGGCTATTCAGGACTTATGGATGTTTCTGTCGGGCACACCGGGGGAGATGGAATCACAACTGGTTTTGTTATTAAACGAATATACCCGGTTTTTTGATTTTGATCCGTCCGAACTGGCATTGATTGAAACACTAAGAAGTTTACGACTCATTCATTACAATGCCTGGTTAGCACGACGTTGGAGTGACCCGGCTTTTCCGTTGCACTTTCCGTGGTTTGATTCACCACGTTATTGGGAAGAACAATTGATTACCCTACGAGAACAAATTGAACGTATGGGTGAGCCAACATTGCGTTGGCCTGTTTAATCCTAAAAATCTGAATCGCAGAGGACGCCGAGGTACGCTGAGAACTCCAGCATCTTCGGTGGTTCTAAAAATTACGTACTAACGCGCCAAATACCTGCTGCTGAATTTTCCGAGTCTGGCTCACATTTTCCGGCAGGCACATTTGCTGCGGCTTGTTGTGCGGGCTGTTGTACGTTGATTTCAGGTTGAGTTTGTTGTTTCTCTGCTGCATGTTCATTTGATACATGGGTAATAAAACCATTTAATTGTTCTAACCAGTCATGACGCTCTTCACTTGAACCAGGAAATTGAGCAGACAAGTATCCCATTACTGCACCCATATATTGTAATGTTATTCCGATATTATCCTTTGCTCCAGGTGCATGTTTGGATACAGCATCAACCACATCATTGATTAATGGTTCCGATAATTGAATCCCTTGTTCATCACTCATTTAGTTTGCCTCATTATGTATTCAGCGTGTGATCTTACCTACTACGAAAACATAAGCAACTTAAATTCCGATTAAATCTATTTAAATTAATCAAATGCCGCTGACTCCGCTTGTAGATAAGCCCAACTGGCATTTTTGCCTGCAAGTAAATCAAAATTGGTTAAATTGGAATAAGCCGATTGATCCAATGATTTAATCGCGGCGTTTGCACCCGCGTCTTGTTCGACTTGTGCGGTCATGTGTTTGTGCAATAATTCCAGATAAGACAAAGTAGAAAAATCAAAATTTGATAATGGTCCGGGCTGACCATGACCGGGAATCATGGTATAGCCCTTAAATTGTTTTAATTTTTTATAACTCTTAATCCATTCGCTAACATTACTGTCTTCAACGACTGCAAGTAACCGATTGCCATAGAGAATGTCGCCGGTAAAAATAATTTTATCTTGAGGTATAAAAACAATTAACGAGGAGGGCGTATGTGCTGCTCCCAGTGTTTTTACCACTACCTTTAAACCACCAAGATCAAAGTCTTTTTGTGTGGTGATTAATTTTTCAGGTAACACGGCTAATGCCACACTGTCTTTTTTTCGTTGTAAAACATTTTCAATAATAGTGCTGTATATACCATTGAGTTTATCCATGCGCGTAAGTTCATCTGGATGGGTCAATAAGCTTGCACCAATTTTTTTAAACTCGGCATTGCCATAAAAACGATGTGCTTGTGAATTGGTATTCACCGCATATTTAATGGGTAGTTTGGTAATTTTTCGAATATGGCCTATCATTTCTTTGGCCATTTCGGGTGTATAACCGGTGTCCACGACTAATACATATTTTTTACCAATTACAAATCCCAAATTCATGCGATAGCCATTATTCTCGATTGACGGCCCATCAAGTGGACCTATCCAGGCATAGCTGTGATCAGAAATTTTTTGCGGTGCGGGTAATATAGCAGCACTAATACTAGTGTGAAAACTAATCAGAATTACGAATAATAAAATCGAACCTCGGTTTTTCTTTTCAATTGTCATTAAATACTCCCTATTGGTTTTATGTTTTATCCAGCACAAATCGTACCAATACACAAAAAGCGCATATTCGCTTGATATTAACTAAAAAACATAAAATAACCGCAACTTTACACTAAAATAACCTGCAATCTGCAGCCTTGATAATGCAATTTGTGACCCAAAATAGAGACTGATACAATCTGCCTTATGGTTACAGACGTTCTACCCATCATCTAACAGGAAAAAATATGAGCACAAAACATTATGATTTAATTGCTATAGGCGGCGGCGGCGGCGGAATTTCAGTTGCGGAACGTGCAGCACTCTATGGAAAAAAATGTGCCATTATCGAACACGGGAAAATGGGAGGTACTTGTGTCCATGTTGGTTGTGTGCCGAAAAAAATCATGTGGAATGCGGCAAGAATTGCACATAAGCTTCAGGATGCTGCAGGTTATGGTTTTAATGTCAGTTATGGTGGTCTGGATTGGAAAACCCTGGTAAATGGACGGGAAAGTTATATCGATGGAATCACCGATTGGTACGGCACGTATCTGGGTGACAATAATATAGATGATATCCGTGGTCCTGCCAAATTTGTCGATGCTCATACTATTGATGTTAATGGCACCCACTACACTGCTGACCACATTGCTATCGCTACCGGTGGTTATCCATCTGTTCCAGACAATATCCCCGGTGCAGAACTGGG
>JBGMQW010000217.1:0-5566 GCA_048060815.1 Thiohalomonadales bacterium
AAAAATAAGGGTGATTTAGAACTCTCAAAACACTTATTTATGTCGAAATAACTTCGGTTTATTAGTAAAATAAGACATGAAAAAAGAGATTGAATTATTAGCCCCTGGTGGTGATGTTGATGCTATTAAGGCAGCAATAGTCGCAGGTGCTAATGCAGTATATTGTGGGCTTGATAAATTTAATGCTCGTAGTCAGGCTAAAAATATTTCCTTAGATGATCTCAATGGCATTTTACGCTTAGCTCATAAGAATAACTGTGAAGTTTTTTTAACGCTTAATATTATTATTGTTGAAACTGAATTCCTTAAGCTTTTTGAATTACTAAACCGATTGGTCAACACCACACTTGATGGCATTATTATTCAAGATTTAGGTGTGTTTTATATCTTATCAAAATACTTCCCTACGCTTAGTATTCATGCATCCACTCAGATGACGACTCATAATAAGGGACAAATTCAGTTTTTAAATAAACTCAATGCTAGCCGTGTTAATTTGTCGCGAGAGTTAACACTACCAGAAATTACACATTTAACGACTGTAGCACATACGCAAAATATGCTAACTGAAGTATTTGTTCATGGTTCAAATTGTATTTCATTTTCGGGTTTATGTTACATGAGTTCAGTTACTGGTGGTAATTCGGGTAACCGTGGGCAATGTAGCCAACCGTGCAGAGACGAATATATAACAACGGCTGAAGGTAAAAATTTCCCATTAAATATAAAAGATAATTCAGCCTATTCTGACATTAGTATGCTGGTAGAAGCCGGTGTAGATTCTGTAAAAATTGAAGGACGGATTAAACAATATCAATACGTTTATACTGTAGTTGAAACATGGCGTAAACAACTCGACAGCTATTATGCACAAGAAGCATTAGGTGGAGACAATAACAAGCTTCGTAATGTATTTAACCGTGATTTTTCGAATTCATTTTTAAAAGGCACTATTAGCCGAGATGTATTTATTGATGATCCTCGTGATAACTCCGCTATTCACCGAGTTAAAGTAAAGTTTGCTGATATTAATAATGCTGTTACTAATAATCTTGATAACGATAAATTATCAGTCGCACGACAAGAACTCTATGATATTAAGGCCGATATAAAAAACACGGCATTCAACAAAATAAGTAAAATCAGTATCGATAAAGCGCCCTTAATCATTAATCTTACAGGTAACGTTGGAGAATCTTTGAGTGTATCAGTTGAATCTCCCGATGGTGAATTCACTATTACATCAGAAAGTAAGCTTAAAACTATCAACAATTGTAATAATAGCAGCAATACCACGGCAATCGATGCTGACTTAATTAATAAAAAATTTAAACATTTAAAAAATACGGCTTATTATATTGAAGCATTAAATTTCGACTCTTTCGGAGCGGATTTAGTCATTCCATTTAAAGAACTGATCGTTATTAAAAATAAAATATTGCGTGAGTTAAATTCAGGGCAAGATTATATTGAGCACGTTGACTTTAATAAAATTAACAAGTGTAACAATGAAACTCCAACGCCTTCATTTAACTCGAAGGCCAGCCCAACATTATCTATTTTAATATCATCAGAAGAAGACTTGTATCTTTGTGATGACGCTAATAGCACTGTTAACGAAATCTATTTTCAAATACCCAACCATTTCAATAGTAGACTCACTCACTATATTACGTTATTTAATAATAACAAAAAAATAATTCCCTGGTTTCCAGCAGTATTAATTGGAGAACATTACCAAGCTGCCGTCGAGTTTTTAAAACAAACCAAGCCTGATCGTATAATCACTAATAATACCGGGATAGCTTATGCAGCCTATAAAGAAGGTATTTCGTGGGTTGCTGGCCCATACATGAACCTAGTCAACTCCTATTCGCTCTTATGCTTAAAAGAACAATTTAATTGTACCGGTGCATTCATTTCAAATGAGTTAAGCCAAAAACAAATTCGAAAAATTAAAAAGCCAAATAACTTTAAACTCACCTACAGTATATCGCACCCAATCGTGCTAATGACAACTATCGCATGCATGTTCCACCAGGTGTCAGGGTGTAAGAAGAACATTGTTGATGACAAGTGTATTCAACGTTGCAAAAAATCGGCATCCATCACTAATTTAAAAGACGTTACCTATTTTATTGATAAAGATAAAAATGGCTATCATACCGTTTACAATGATACTGTATTTTTAAACACGGATATATTAAATGATATGTCAGGTGTTTTTGCCAATTTCTTCGTTGATTTAAGAGATATTAAAAATAACACTGAAATTAAACTCAGTAAAACAGAAATCATAACGTTATTTAGAAGCCACCTCGATGGCGACAATGAGGCTGCAACTAATCTACAACAAAACATTCACCCATCCACTAATACTCAATATCATAGAGGGATATAAGTAATAAGAATTATTCTCTCATACGGAATGCACAAAAAAACCAAAATAGATATTTTACTCCTCCCGAGTTAACTTTATTCTAAATGACTATAATAATAGTCATATAATACTGATATGAGTGGTAAAACAGTCAATGTATACTTGAAACTGATACGATTAACGCCTAATATGACTATTATATTAAGGTAAACACGAAATGGCTAAAGTAAGAACTTACTCCAAGTACAGCGTTGAATCAGTTTCCCTACTCGCTAAACTGATCAAACTTGGGCGAAAACAACGTAAATGGTCTGAAAATGAACTAGCTGATCGAGCAGGTATATCGAGAGCAACAGTTCAAAAAATCGAAAAAGGCGATCTTACTTGCGCCATTGGACTTGTGTTTGAAACCGCTATGCTTGTGGGTGTAAATCTATTTGATGTCGACAATACATCTCTCACTGCGCACCTTGAAAATACAAATAACAAAATTGCCCTCCTTCCTAAAGCCATCCATAAAAGTAACAAGGAAGTAGATGATGAATTCTAGACATGAATACACTGAAGCCTTTGTATGGATTTGGCTCCCTAATGAAACAAAACCCATCGTTGCCGGTAAGCTAACGACACAAGGAAACACTCTAGTTTTCAACTATGGTAAAAGCTATCTAAATCAAAAAAATGCGATATCTATTTATGATGTGGAATTGCCACTACATGCTGGTGTACTCCCACTATTACGCGGTCTAAATATGCCAAACTGTATTCGTGATGCAGCACCTGATGCATGGGGACGACGAGTTTTAATTAATAAAATGCTTGGCCTTAAAGGACGTAATATTGATTCCTCTCAAATTAATGAACTGACTTACCTATTAGAATCAGGCTCAGATCGTATCGGCGCTTTAGATTTTCAACTCTCTGCAACGGAATATGTAGCGCGATCTTCCGTAGGTGTATCTTTAAAAGAACTACTAGAGTCAGCAGAACGTGTAGAGCAAGGTGTGCCTCTGACCGAAGAACTCGACCAGGCCCTTCATCATGGCAGTTCTATTGGAGGCGCACGCCCAAAGGCTTTAATAGAAAGCGGTAACAAAAAATATATCGCAAAATTTTCAGCTAGCAATGATCTCTATAGCGTTGTAAAAGCTGAGTTCATTGCCATGCGACTCGCAAAATTAGTGGGACTAAATGTTGCACCGGTCTCTCTTGAAAAATCCTCTCACAAAGATGTTTTGTTAATTGAGCGATTTGATCGCATTCAAACACAAGATGGATGGCAACGTAAAGCGATGATATCGGCACTAACACTATTCGGATTAGATGAAATGATGGCGCGATATGCAAGCTATGAAGATTTAGCCGAAATTATTCGTCATCATTTTAGGGATGCTTCAGCAACACTAAGAGAGCTCTTCTCTCGTCTTGTATTCAATATATTAAGTGGCAATACCGATGATCATGCACGAAACCATGCCGCTTTTTGGGATGGAAAGATGCTATCCCTTACTCCAGCTTATGACATATGCCCTCAAAGCCGTACTGGCAATGAGGCATCACAAGCAATGTTAATTTCTAGTGATAATAATTTGAGTAAAATTTCAAACTGCGTTGATGCTGCTCATAATTTTCATCTCTCAAAAAAAGAAGCAAATAATATTATAGAAAATCAAAAACATATTATTGAAAAAAATTGGACAGCGGTTTGTGATGAAGCAGAATTAAATCAAACCGATCGTAATTTATTCTGGAGAAGGCAATTTTTAAATCCATTTGCCTTTGAATAAATAAAAACAGTTGCGTAATTATGATCTCCGAGAAGTTAAAGGAAGTCCAGTGAACCTCTCCAATTAAAAGGAGTGTTCTAATGGTAAAAAAACAAGCCCTATAATATTTATACAAAAGAGTTTAAGCTAGAAGCCTTAAAATTAATAAAACTGGACACTCATGAATTGTATTAAAAGCCTAACTCATGCGATTCCCAAAGGGCTGCTAAACGTAACGCATTGACTTATTGTGTCTAGTATAATATAATAGCCTTAATAAGGGCTTTTATTAGCCTTTATGATGAACAAAGAACTAAAAAGAGGCTATTATGGACTTGTATGCACTTGCCGATAAAAGCATTGAAAAAGAGCTTGGACAACGATTCAAAGCCCTTCGCTTGAGCAAAAATACCACGCAAAAAGAACTCGCTCATGCTACCACCCTGTCCTTAAATTCAATCAAATCTCTTGAATTAGGACGGTGTAAACTGTCAACAATTATCGCTGTTTTAAGAGAGTTTAACTCCTTAGATCAGCTCGACAACTTCATACCAGAGATTTCCATTAGCCCAATGCAAATAGCAAAAATGCAAGGCCATATCAGGCAAAGAGCCTCAGGTGAATATGCAAAGCCTCAAAAAAAGGAAGAATCTGATTGGTAAATAAAGTCGATACTGCTTTTGTGAAATTATGGGGCGAAACCGTTGGCGCGGTGTCATGGCTCAGTGATAAAGCTTATGCCGTTTTTGAATATGACACAAACTTCCTCGCTAAAGGACTTGATGTGTCACCAATCACGATGAGCTTGAATGATGCTAGATCCGGTGATGGCAAATTTGCATTTTCGACACTAAACAAAGAAACATTTTTAGGTCTCCCTGGAATGTTAGCCGATTCCCTGCCAGATAAATTTGGCAACAGCATTATCGATGCGTGGTTATCTCGCAACGGACGAGACAGTGCTGATTTTAATCCCGTCGAACGATTATGTTACACAGGTAAACGTGCAATGGGTGCGTTGGAGTTTTCTCCGACAATTATCGAATCGTACGATGAGTCAGTTGCAGTCGAAATCAAAGATCTGGTTAAGTTAGCGCAAGATGTTATGAGTTAACGTAAAGGATTAAATGTTCAACTTGATAATACAAATCACGATAACATTGATGCAATTTTAAATATTTTAAGAGTCGGCACATCTGCTGGTGGCGCTAGACCAAAAGCCGTTATCGCAATGAACGATTCAGGCGACGTTATGTCTGGTCAAGCTGATGTTCCCGATGGTTACGATTACTGGCTACTAAAATTTGATGGCGTGACAGATTTGGAGTTAGGCGAACCGAAAGGCTACGGTCGAATCGAGTACGCATACTACCTGATGGCAAAAGAAGCTGGCATTGATATAGCGCAATGTAAATTATTA
>JBGMQW010000218.1:0-5505 GCA_048060815.1 Thiohalomonadales bacterium
CAAAGAACATGGTGGAAGTATTATGGTAATACGCACACATTAAAAATAATTGTCGCATATCTGGATGACATAGTTGTAGCTATATTGCCTTTGTATATACAAAAACAAAAATTGATGCGATTCATTAATGTCAATGTTATGAGATTTATAGGCATAGGAGGAGACACTAGTCCAGACTACTTGGGATTAATTGGTTCGCAAGAAAATAATGAAGAAGTTTTGAATTTAATAGTAGATGTTATTCTTAATATGAAAATAGAGTGGGATTCTCTCAATATAACAAGCATGGGAACATGCAAAGAACTTGCTACTAAACTAAACGTTCGATGTGATAAGCAGGGTTTATCTAGATTATTAACTATTGACGCCCATATCCCATGTATAAAACTCAAAAAAAACTGGGATGAATATCTTTCTGAGCTGAGCTCAAATAGGCGATCACAGGTTAGACGAAGTCGTCGTAAATTCGAAAAGCTACCTAATAGTAGGTTTTATATATGGGAAAATGAAAAAGATTTATCTACAGTTGTTGATCTTCTTATTGAGCTGCACCACAAACGTTGGAAAGGTAGAGCTGAGCAATATGCATTTTCTTCCTCTGAGTATGTACTATTTCACCGTGAAATAATTCAGATGTTATTTTCTAAGGACTTGATTCGTCTATGCTGTCTTGAAGTTGATGGGCGTATTATCGCGATACTCTATTGTTATAAATGGAATAAAAAATATTACTATTTTCAAGGTGGTATCGATCCAGATTATGCCTCTTTAAAGCCAGGGGCTGTATTAATGAGTTATTCCATTGAACAAGCAATCAAGGAAGGAGAAGAGGTGTTTGACATGCTAAAGGGTGATTATAGTTTTAAACGATCGTTGGCAAAGCAAGAAAATATAACATGGGTTTTTACAGCTTATAATAATTCATTGATTGGTAAATTAATGTGGTTACGCTTGCAAATTATGCCAAAATTGAAGAGAAAGTTTAAAAGTTTATCTGGCAAAGAAGTACAAATATAATAAAAACATTAATTAATAAATCCTCTAATTGAGATAAAACAAAGTGATTCATAAACGATTGTTAGTCAGCATTACTAATTACTCTATGGGTAATCTGTTATTTAGTATTGCAGGACTTATTTCATTTCCAATACTTACCAGACTACTGACGGTAGAGGATTATGGATTGCTAGCTCTTATTGGAGTCACGCTAACATTTATTGTCGCCCTATCTAAAGGAGGGCTGCAGCATTCGGCCTTACGATTTTATTCTGAAACAAAGGAGGGTGGAAAAGAATGGTCGTTGGATAATTACTACGCGACCGTTTTATTTGGCATGGGTTTTATTGGCATTATAACGACTTTACTTTGGTTGTTATTTAGTCAGTTGGCACCGAGAAATTTATGGAATAACGATTTGTTGCCTTACCTGTTTGGTTTAACATCAATTCTCATTTTAACCAGAGTATTGGATAGTGTGCTGGTCAATATTATTCGAGCAAAGGAACTTACGGCATTATTTAACGTGTACCGAGTTGCCAAACGTTATTTCACACTTAGTTTAGTATTAATCGTATTGTTCCTTATTTCGCGTGATTTAATCGGATTTTTTGTTGCAACTATAATTGTTGAAATTTCTGCTTTACTGGTACTTTCGTATTATGTATTTCACAAAAAATGGCCTAGATTAACAGAATTTTCACCACGACTACTTAAAGTAATGCTGTTGTTTGGTATCCCAATGTTAGGCTATGAATTAGCTGGAATTGTTCTCAACGTTGGTGACAGATATATTATCCAATGGTACATGGGTGCATCTGCCCTTGGACCTTATGCTGCCGCATACAATCTAACCGAAATGGTGCATGGTATTGTAGTTGTTGCATTTGCACAGGCAGTAATGCCTATGTATCTTCGGATGTGGTCTGAAAAAGGTGAAAAGGAAACGCAGGAGTTTATTAGTCGATCATTGTATTATTATTTTTTAATCAGTTTGCCTATTATTGCGGGTCTTTCTGCCATTGGCCCTGAATTACTACAGTTTCTTGCATCTGAAAAGTATGCTGAAGGTTCCATCATTATACCCTATGTAATAACAGGCCTTACCATTGATGGGACTATTGTATTAGTAGGTGCGGGTCTTTATATACGTAAGCAAAGCAAGTATTTAATGCTGCTTGTTGCCGCAAGTGCAATTATAAACGCCATTCTTAATTTTATTCTTATTCCGATATATGGTATTGAAGGTGCTGCAATAGCGACCCTTATTAGTTATTTTGCACTTGCCTTTTTCACATTCCTTATTGCAAGAAAGAGTTTACAGATTAAAATACCCTGTTTCACTTTTTTGAAATTTAGTTTTGTATCTTATGCAATGTATATATTAGTTTCGAATATTGAAGGACCAAGCCTCTTATCAACAATGTTTTTACAAATAGTTGGCGGCGTGGTGTTTTATATTATTGCAATTTTAGCTGTAGATAGACAAGCACGCACTGCAATTCGTGAGCTACTAATCAAGTTTCAAAATTAGATTAAACAATACAATAATATGACAATGAAACAGATGACAAAGCATGGAACAAAGCAACTTCCGTTAGTAAGTGTTGTTATACCATCTTATAACGGTGCAGATACGTTAAGGGAGACGATTGATAGTGTTCTATCTCAAAGCTATTCCAGATTAGAAATACTGGTAGTTAATGATGGTTCAACTGATAATACTAAAGAAGTACTCGCAGCCTACAAAAATCGTATTACGTGTCTTGATAAACAAAATGGAGGTTTAGCTTCAGCCAGAAACTTTGGGATGAAACATGCTAAAGGTGATTATATTGTCTGGCTTGATGCAGATGATATTATGGAGGTTGATAAAATCACGATTCAGTTACACGTTATGGAAAATAATTCCGATGTTGTATTAACTTGTACTGATTTTTCAGCATTTAATAAAACACATATATTTGATCAGTCTCATATTAAGCAATATTATAGTTCAATAACTCGTGAAAAAGATGGCTTCGATGGTATTTATAATAAAAAAAATATAATTTCGTTTCAAAAAATTGAAAAGTTAAAAAATAAAAATATAGAGGATATTACAGTTTATTATGGTGATATTTATAATAGTTTGATCTGGGGCAATGTTGTCCATCCACCAACAGTTATGTTTCGTCGTTCTGCATCAGAACAACTCAATGGCCTTGATTCGAATTTAGGTGAGGGAACTGACTATGAATATTTTATTCGTTTCAGTCGTCTTGGAAAAATAGGATATATTAACTGGCCACTTTTACGTTATCGTTACTCTGAAAAACAAATGTCTGCAGATGTTAACCTAGGCTCTATTTCAGCTTCTACTAGCAGGGTTCTGGAAAAAATAGCAAAAGAGAATCCATCGTATATTGAGGAACATAAATATCGATTTACTAATCGACTATCTCGTGCTTATATTTCTGCCGCAAGACACAATGCGGGTAAACATAGAAAGCAATCTCTTAAGTTTCTCTGGAAAGCCATTAATCTCGGTTATTATAAATCAGATATTGCAGTGATAACAGTAATGGCTCTAATGCCAAAATCTTTATTGTCATTATTACGTCGAATACGCATGATGATGAAAAGAAATACCTAAAGATATATAAGTTATGAAAATTTTTAAAAGTATTATCAAAAAAATTGTTGCTTTTCCTTTCGTATGGCGAACTATTGGCGCATTAATACGTAGACCAGGCATTGTTGTGCTTATGTACCACCGTGTTACACCTGATGACGGTCCATTTTCAGCACTTCCGTTAGATACATTTTACAAACAAATGCTGTGGTTGAAACAAAATTGCAATATTTTACATCCTGATGATTTTATTTCTCAAATAAATAAAACATCATATTCACGTCCTTTTGTATTAATAACTTTTGATGATGGGCAACGTTGTGTTCATGATGTTATTTATCCTGTTTTAAAAGAAATGGGGATCTCTGGTATTGTATTTTTGGCAACTACGTGTATGGATAATGGTGGTTTAATCTGGACTGACGAAGTGTCATGGGCAATGATGGAAACGAAACGTGATTCCATCAAACTTCCATGGAGTTCTGATTCATTAATAAAGCTAACTAGTGTAAAGGAACGAAATAATGCAGCAAGAATTTGCAAAAAATATATGAAATCTTTACCTGATTCTGAACGACTACACTGGCAAGAATTGTTATTGCAAGAGCTTGATGCTGGTGACCCTGCGCTAAAATTGAATCGTGAAATGCTCAACTGGGATGAGGTGAGGGCTTGCCAAGATGTTTTCGAATTTGGTGGGCATACCCATACTCATCCAATAATGTCCCAGTTAGAATATAAATCTTTAGAAAATGAAATAGTAACTTGCCGTGATCGTATGATGAAAGAACTCGGTACTGCGCCAACAACATTCGCATATCCTAATGGAGAAGCACGTGATTATAATCAAGATTGTAAGGATGTATTAACCAAGCATGGATTTAAAACGGCATTTACAACCATTGAAGGTATAAATACAGATTCAACAAATTTACTAGAGTTGAAACGCATTCCAACTGCTGCACAGAATGTTGAAGATCTTGCATGGATGATATTGAGAGCATAATGGTAACTAGCATGGAATATATCTTTTGGTTCTCTACTATATTTATATTTTATACCTACGCAGGTTATCCTTTATTGATCTTTGCGTTAGCTAGTCGCTATAAACCCATTTTGGGCAATCCCGATGATCAAAATGAATGGCCGAATATAACAATAATTATTCCTGTACATAATGAAGAAGAAAATGTTATTAACAAGCTTGATAATTTAAAATCTCTTGATTATCCACAGGACAAGCTTGAAATAATATTTGTTTCAGATGCCTCTACAGATGATACAAATAAATTGTTAGCTAGTGCGGATAACATTAAGTTGATTAGTTATTTTCCACGTAAAGGGAAACCAACAGCATTAAATAAGGCTGTTTCTGAGGTGAAATCAGATATTATTTTATTTACAGATGTACGACAGGAATTAGATGCACCAGCAGCTAAATTTCTTGTTTCAACCTTGAATCAGAATAATGTTGGAGCAGTAAGTGGAGAACTTGTTCATCGAGATCCTTTAACTCATACAGGTCGGAATGTTGGATTATATTGGCGATATGAAAAGTGGATAAGAAAAGCAGAAAGTCAGTTTCATTCTACGGCTGGTGTAACAGGAGCCTTATATGTCATAAGGCGAAATGATTATATTCCTTTATTAGAAGATACATTACTTGATGATTTTGAAGTGCCAATCCAGATATTAAAAAATAATAAAAGAGTTGTTTTTGATCCGCGTGCAAAGATTTATGATGAAGTTCAAGAGGAAAGTGTAGCTGAACAAAAACGTAAAATAAGAACATTAACGGGTAACTACCAATCATTCTTACGTCATTTATGGTTATTTTCGCCCATATCGAATCCTATATTTATCCAGTTTATATCGCATAAAGTATTCAGATTATT
>JBGMQW010000219.1:0-5455 GCA_048060815.1 Thiohalomonadales bacterium
ACTTGTAGCAGCTATGAAAAAAGCGGGCTTCCGCATGATTTCCTCCTCAAGATTTAATTCTTAAAATCATTCATATTTATTATAATGTCGTTCAAAGTCATGAAAAGTCAACATTAGAACGGTGTAAGTATAGTCGAATTTGAAAATACATTTCTAGAATATTGGTCATAAAATTACCAATTATTCTAAAGCCCTAGAATACATGAAGTAGGCAATATGGCAAGCACTCATGTCACTAAGTGAAAGTAATGCTTGTTTTAGTGAGTATATTAGATTTTTCTAAAATAGATGTAAGTAAATATTAGAGTCGATTATTAATTTATGATTTTAAAAAAAATCGGTTATATTTAATTTTGAATTTAAACTTTAGTGTGAAGTTGCTCCTTCTAACTGAAATTGTTCCTGCATTAATTCTTTCAATCGAGACTCCAGGCGTGAACTGGTGTAAAAATCGATTTTTTTGTCCTTTAATGCAATATTAATTTGTTCTATTGCACTGTGAGTTTGTCCCATATCATAGTAAAAATTTGCTAATGCTTCATGGCTACCAACCGTATTTTTTAAAGTGTTTTCAGCATTGGACAACAATTTATAAAATCGTGGATTTGGTGCAGGTTGCCGTAAAAATGTGCGTAAAATTTTACGTGCCTGTTTAGCCCGTTTCATTTTTAATAATAAAACAACATAATACTCAGTTAGCATTGGGTTTAATGGGTACACCTTTAAAGCTTGTTCTAGTTGTTTCAATGCAAATTGTGTATCACCTGATTCAAATTTGAGTAGAGCTTGTAACAACTTGAAAGCAATACTGTTCGGGTTTGATTTAATCAGTAAATTAACATATTTTGAGGCTTTGCTATATTTTTCTTTTTTAATCAAAACAAGAGCATAACCAAACATCTCTGCTTTATGATTTAAATAACTACCCGTTTTTAAATTTTGTTCAAACGCTTTTAAGGTATCGTTTAAATTGGTGCTGGTAAATACCCGTAATTTAGCTCGTGCTAGATGGTATTGAAGTTGTGGCCCCGGGATATATTGTTTTAATGAACCTGCGCGGTTTCTGGCATCGGCCAGACGGGTAGAACTAACCGGGTGGGTTAATAAAAATTCAGGAACTTGCGGACCATATAAACGAGCTGAATCTGCCAATATCTGAAAAGTATCGGCCATACTGTTAGGGTTAAATCCAGCATCCGATAATAAACTAATTCCAATACGGTCTGATTCCTTTTCATTGGAACGAGTAAAATTTATTTGACTTTGCGATGTTCCCGCAACTGCTGTTGCGATAGCGGCCGAACTTACTTCAGGATTACTGCCGCCTAAAATAATGGCGGCAATAACAGCTGCTAAAATTGCAGTATTTGAAAACTTACCAGCTTCAAATGCGCGAACATGGTGTCGTTGTGTTACATGGGCAATTTCATGTGCTAACACTGCAGCAAGCTCACTTTCATTGCGCATTGCTAAAAATAAGCCATAGTGTACACCAATGTAACCACCTGGTAGAGCAAATGCATTTATTGAAGCATCATTTACTATAAAGAAATTAAAGGGTGTTTTTTTATCGATACTGGCAGCCACTAAACGATGACCTAGACGGTTAATATATTCTACCAGGATAGGATCCTCAATAAGTCCACCAGCACGACGGATATTGCGTAACACGGCCTCACCAGTAAGTCGTTCTTCTTCTAAAGTAACAAGCGCCGCACCACTATCACCAATATCCGGTAAGTTAATCTGCTGGGCATAAACAGTATTACGCAAACTAATTGAGCTTATTAGTGCAATGGTTAGAATTAATTTAATTTTCATAAACATCATTCAAAAGGTTTTAATAATCTGTAATTCGTTGTTTATTATAAATAGTATTAGTCACTTTATTGAGACTAATAAACCTTATATCAAGTTCATTATGTTTTTGCTAATTCAGGTAATATATAAAACTATTTTTAAAGTGACACTTTTTGAATTCCACTAATTCCACTATTGTATAATATCAATGCAATACAAATATTGCACAAGTACAACAAAATTGATATTCGACCAGATGTCTAATGTTAAGTCCATGTAAACATTAGTAAAGTTAAGGTAAATATCTAAATATTCTACTTGAAAAAAAAAACTTTGATGCTATATTACTACTTGTTAATATACTAAGTTTCTAATTATTCCATACATTTATTATTGAACTATACATAACATCAATTATTAACAGTAATTGAAACTCTGCGAGAGGTGTTTAAATGCAATTAGTTAAAGAAGTCGAAATTACCGAATTAAAAACAATGTTGGAGCAGGCTAAATCAACAGTAAAACTTATTGATGTCCGTAATACCATTGAAGTTGCACGTGGAAAAATTCCAGGTTCTGAAAATATGCCGTTACACACCGTACCATTACATCAAGAAGAAATAAAACAACATGATACTGTTATCCTATATTGTCAAAGTGGTGCGCGCTCGGCTCAAGCTTGCAGTTATTTAAGTAATTTAGGACACAAAAATGTCTATAATTTACGCGGTGGAATATTAGCCTGGGTAAATAATGGACATAGTCTAAACTAGTCTAGTCTTCTTTAACTCATTGAATTTATTCGTTAATTAATAATTTTAGCGATAAAAAACAATAAACTATACTTGTTATATGCTATAATAAATTGATAGTGTTAAATGAGGTTGCGATACCTCCCTAAATAGCATATTGTTGCGATAGCAAATATAAGCGTTAAGTTGAATACTAATACACTCCTCTGGTTTATATCATACTTAAATTACAGTTTTGTGTCGTATTCGATCTAAATTTTTAAATTAATTAGAGTTAAGGAGACAATTGTAATGGCGAACTTTGATCAAGAACTGGATGCGTCAGGTTTAAACTGCCCACTGCCTATTTTACGTGCTAAAAAATCACTAGCTTCATTAGAAGGTGGTCAAATATTACATATCATCGCAACTGACCCGGGTTCTGTTAAAGACTTTGAAGCCTTTGCAAAGCAAACTGGTAATGAGTTGATGGAATCAAAAGAAGACGGCGGTAAATTTTATTTCCTGATTAAAAAAGCGTAATAACATATTTTTATAACCAATATGTTACACGAGAGGGAGCGATTCATGATATTAAGAGGAGCGACCAATGTCTGAGAAAAAACTAGCAATAATAGCAACAAAAGGCACGCTTGACTGGGGGTATCCTCCTTTCATACTTGCCTCAACAGCTGCAGCGCTGGGTTATGATGTCGAAATCTTTTTTACCTTCTATGGTTTACAATTGGTGAACAAGAAATTAAACGTTAGTGTTAGTCCGCTCGGTAATCCTGGAATGCCCATGCCATTTGGCATGGATAAGTGGTTCCCGGTTATAGGAACAGCGATACCGGGAATGCAAAGCATGATGACGGCGATGATGAAAGCAAAGATGAAATCAAAAGGTGTTGCAAGTCTGGAAGAACTTAGAGATCTTTGTGTCGAGGCAGAAGTAAGAATGATAGCCTGTCAAATGACAGTCGATTTATTTGACTTTGATTCAAAAGATTTCATTGATGGAATTGAATTAGGAGGAGCAGCAAGCTTTTTCGAATTTGCAGGTCAGTCTGATATTTCTTTATTCATCTAAAGAACTTCAAAAAATGAAATAAAAAGCTTCGGAGTTATTTATAACACCGAGGCTTTTTTGCTTTTTAAGCATATCTAACATTGTGTTTTAATAATGTAATTGCAGTCAATTATTATAACGCATATCATTGTTATTCCTCTAATTCAAAAAAGCAGAAGTCTTGAGACCATTATGTTCATATTACGAATTTTAATTTTATTTCTTTCATTTTTAATTTTAACAACAAATGTAACAGCTGAAACAAAACTTCAGGTAGCGACGAGTCGTTGGTCCCCATATGTTGATGAAAAACTTCCGAATAGTGGTATTGCTATGGACATTGTGACGTCAGTATTCAAAAAAGCAGGTTATGAGCTGGAAGTCAGTTATGAAAAATGGCCGCGAACATTAGAAGGTACAAAAATTGGTATTTATGATGCTGTGGCAACTGCCTGGTACAGTCAAGAACGCGGAAAATCATTTGTTTATACCGATTCATATTTAGACAATGTGTTAAAATTATTAGTGCATTCAGATTCCGGCATGCAATTTAATAGTTATTTTGATCTTCAAGGAAGATTGGTTGGTATTGTAAAAGACTACGCCTATGGCGGTGAATTTTCGAAAGCAAAAAATTTCATGCGACTACAAGCTAATCATGTAGTTCAAAATATTGATAGAGTACTTAAAAAACAAATAGACGCTACCATTGCGGATGAAAGAGTACTAATCTATAAAATTAACACTTTATTAACTACCAGCAAAAATTCATTTAAGATCTTGCCTAATCCAGTTTCAGTTAATACTTTACATGTTGCAGTTAGCAGGGCAAATCCAAAATATAAAGAAATTGTTTCAGCTTTTAATAAAGCCTTAGCCACAATGAAGAAAGACGGAAGTTATTTAAAAATTATTGAACAACACGACTCGAATGAACTAAACTGGAATTGATATAATTTAATTTTAATAACAATAAAAAACCCCGATGTCAAAACCGGGGTTTTTTAACTCTAAATATCCTGAACTTGGATTACTAATTTTACTTCGTAAGATTTAGTTAGAATTTAAACGTTGCACCCAGACCAATTAAATTAATTTCAGATTTGTAGGTACCATTATACAAATTTGAACCATTTGCTTCTCCACCGTTCTGTAAGAAACCTTTTTGTGAATTAACAGTACGATCATCATTTATTGCAAGCATGTAAGCGCCTTCAATTGACCAGTTACCAATAGCATATTCAAGACCGATACTGTAGATTTGACGATCGCTATCGGGGACACGTGCCGAAAAGAAATTCCCCTGTGGTGTTTTATCTGCTGAATAGCCAAACCGTAACTGTAATGGTCGGTTAATTTGGAATGTGCCGCCTAATCGATATGCATAAGATGCTTCCCAGTTATTTTTACTGGAGATTGGCGCTGGAACACCGGTAGTCGAATGAGTAATAGTTAATTCACCAAAACTGTTCCAACCAGTTCGATCAATATCGAATTCCAGTGCAAGATTATTATTTATCTGATAGCGGGCTCCTATTTGAAAGATTGAAGGGAAAGTCAACGAAGTCGTTGCACCAGTACTATTAGTAGAAGACGTAGAAACTGAACCTGTAATATCTGTTTTGACTTCACTGCGATATGATATTCCAACAGTGACTGGACCGGTTTTATGCATTAAACCGACATTCCAGCCAATACCATCACCATCACCGTCAATGTTTATAGCTTGTGTATTAAAAGTTAGATCTTTAACTTGATAATAGTCTAAACCGAAAGCCAAAGTGGTATTGGGATCAATATGGTATGCCATGTTTGGATTGACGTTTACCATTTCAATTTTGCTTTTTTCAGGTTC
>JBGMQW010000220.1:0-5443 GCA_048060815.1 Thiohalomonadales bacterium
AAGGTCCTGAACCAAAAGTTGAAGATCTTAACAAATACGTACTCGATGACAATCCAGATCCACGTTGGATTGGGCCACTAAAATCATAAGGCGGTAACAAAGATGGCAGAACTTGCATATTGGGAAGCGATTCAACGCGCCCATGATGAAGAAATGGCAAATGACAAGATGGTTATTGCTATGGGTGAAGATATTGGTGTTGTTGGTGGAACCTATAAAGCGACGATGGGCTTGTTTGAAAAGTATGGTGAAAAGCGCGTTATTGATTGCCCAATTTCAGAAAATTCATATACTGGTATCGGTATTGGAGCCTCAATGGTTGGTATGCGTCCAATTATCGAAATCATGTCGATTAACTTTGCATTACTGGCATTAGATACTCTGATTAATGCGGCTGCAAAAATTCGTTATATGTCGGGAGGCCGTGCGAGTTGCCCAATAGTAATGCGTACCCCGGGTGGTACAGCGCATCAATTGGCAGCACAACATTCCGCAAGACTTGCGCGTATGTTCATGAGTACATCCGGTTTACGCGTTGTTACACCACGCGGACCTCTAGATGCCTATGGCATGTTAAAATCAGCAGTTAGATGCAATGATCCCGTAATCATCATTGAACATGAACGTATGTACAATATGAAAGAAGAAATTCCTGATGAAGAATTTTTTCGTCCTTTAGAAGGTGCAGAAATTGTTCGTGAAGGTACAGATATAACATTAATAGGATACAACTATAGTGTGCATCTTTGTTTAGAAGCAGCTAAAAAACTTGAAGCCGATGGTGTGAGTGCTGAGGTACTTGATCTACGCTCACTAAAACCAATTGATCGTGATGCGATTCGTCGCTCCGTTGAAAAAACGCATCGTATCGTGATAGCTGAAGAAGATGAAGCTGCCGTAGGTGTGGGTTCTGAAATTATGGCTGTTATCACTGAAGATTGTTTTTACGCACTGGATTCACAACCAGTACGAGTTTATGCAGCCGATGTCCCTGTACCTTACAATCATACATTGGAACAAGCTGCAATTCCGGATGCAGAAGATGTTTACCATGGTGCATTAAAAGCGCTGGGTAAAATTTAATAAATTTACTTGGTGTAAGATGCACCTATAACCAGAACTTAAAAACCGATTATATGTCCGAAGCTTATATTATAAAAATGCCAAAATTGTCAGACACCATGGAAGAAGGTGTTGTCGTTAGTTGGGAAAAACAACTTGGTGATAAAGTTGAACGTGGTGACATTGTTGCGACAGTTGAGACTGACAAAGCCATTATGGATGTGGAAGTCTTTAAAGAAGGTTATCTCTCCGGTCCTTTATCTGCAGAAGACAGTACGGTTTTAGTCGGTGATGCAATGGCTTATTTAGTTGCGAGTGCAGCTGACGTATCGAACGAAGATATTTCTGAATCTAAACCTGTAGCAAGCACAGAACAAATTGAACAGATTACAATAGAACCAGAAACTACCGATAAAATACCTGCAGACGCTTATGCAATAAAAATGCCTAAATTATCTGACACCATGGAAGAAGGTGTTATGGTTAGTTGGGAAAAAAGTTTAGGTGATAAAATTGAACGTGGTGATGTAGTTGCACAAGTTGAAACCGACAAAGCCATTATGGACGTTGAAGTTTTTAAAGAAGGTTATTTATCCGGACCATTGGCTGATGAAGATAGTACTGTACTTGTCGGTGATGCAATTGCGTATTTAGTTGCAGAGTCAAGTCAGGTACTCGATAGTAAAAAGACAGCGAGTAGCAATTCCAGTGTACAACAAGCTATAAGCAAAATTAAATCAGAACCATCTGGTACCCATAAGGCAAAAACGACTATCCCTGCAATGCCTTCCGGTGCAACACCAGCACCACGACCTCGTAGTGGCAAAGCAACACCCTATGCACGTCAATTAGCTGGTGCACATGGTATTGATTTAAACAGTATTACCGGTACAGGTAACGATGGTGTTATTGTTGCGGCCGATGTGATGAATAGTGAAGTTCAAAAAACATCTACCAAACGAATTTATCAAGTGCCGGGTGTTGGTCGTCAAATGACCGCCATGGAAAAAGCAGTGGCGCATAACATGGAATATTCATTGTCCATGCCATTGTTCCGAGTCACGATTAATGTTGATCCTGGTGCATTAAAAACAGCATCAAAAGCCAAGGGTGTGTCACTCACTGTAGCTTTGGCAAAAGCCGCGGCAATGGCAATTAAAGAATTTCCAATAATAAATGCGGTGTATCAACATGAAGATCGTATTGTTGAACGCGATGAAATAGATATCGGTATTGCAGTTTCAACTGAAGGAATGGGACTTGTCGTTCCTGTCTTACGTGATGTTGCAAACAAAGATGTTACTGAACTAGGCGCAAGTTGGAAAGATTTGGTTGACCGTGCGCGCATTCGCCGTCTCAAACCTGAAGAATATTCTAACCCAACCTTTACCATTTCAAATATGGGTATGTTGGGCGTATCCCATTTTGATGCAATACCTTCTCCTGGTACATCTGCTATTTTTGCAATTGCGACCACTGGCTCTGAAGGTATGCCGGTAACAATTACTGCCGATCACCGAATTGTTAATGGTGCTGATGCAGCACAATTTCTGAAAGTATTTAAAACCCATGTAGAAAACCCGCAGTGGCTGGATTCTTCTGCCAGTAGTAGTACCGCACCAAAAGCACTAGCCAATTCAGGATTTATTATACCAAAAGGTGATTGGGATTATGATGTTGTCGTAATCGGTGGTGGACCAGGTGGTGAAGATGCTGCTCGTGATCTGGTTGAACACGGATTTAAAGTTGCAATGGTAAACGACTCACCATTTCCGGGTGGGGAATGTTTATGGCGTGGTTGTATACCATCGAAGGCGTGGCGTGCAGCAGCTGATCGTATTCGTGATCGAGCAGACGATATCCATCTAGGAATCGAAGGCACTACTAAAGCCAAATTAAACTGGAAAAAACTGGATAAAACCCGTAAGAATGTTTTAGAAACTCGTGGAAGTATGGCATTAAATACCGACAAGGGCGTAAAGATTGATGTGATTCAGGGTTATGCTTCTTTTGAAGACGATCATCATGTGTTTATTGATACTAGTGGTAATCAGAAAGATCCCCATATTCGATCAGTATCTGCCACGAAACCGAAAGGTAAATCGATTTCATTTGGCTGTGCGATTATTGCAACTGGCGCACCACCATTTGTGCCTGCAATTCCCGGTGCGCACGATGGTCTGGAAAGTGGTGGTGTATTAACATCTGATACTGTCTGGGCTTTAAAAGAAACACCAACACGAATTGGGGTTATTGGTGGTGGTGCTATTGGTGTTGAGATGGCTCAAATCTTTCAGGACTTTGGAGCTAAGGTTTTATTATTAGAAGGCATGGATCGAATTCTGGCTGAAGTCGAAAAAGAAGTAGCCAAACATCTAACCGAAGTTTTAAACAATGATAAACGATTAAGTATTGAAACTGCAGTCAAAGTAAATGCGATCAAAGGCTCGCCGGGGGATATGAAAATAACCTTTGAAGATTCAGAAGGTAAAAAACGTAATTTTTCCTGTGACTATGTAATTATGGCAACTGGTAAACGGCCAGTACTCGAACCATTGAAATTAGACAAAGCCGGAGTAGCAGTAGATAAAGGTGTCATTGTAGCCGATGCACAAAGTAAAACATCGGTACCCCATATTTTTGCGGTAGGTGATGTTATTGGAGGATTTATGTTGGCGCACACCGCAGGCCAACAAGGTCGAGTAGCAGCTGCCACAATATCCGGCGAATACATGGGGTATGATCAAGACAAAGATTGCGGTGTAATTTTTACAAGACCAGAAGCCGCATTTGTTGGTTTATCAGTTGAACAAGCTAAAGCCAAAGGTATTGATGCTGTTGAAATAAAAGTTCCAATGAGTATTGATGCCAAAGCCATGATCAATAATGAAACTCATGGACTGATTAAAATAGTCGCTGACAAAGTATCTCATCGTATTATCGGTGTACATTATCTGGCTGATCATGCTGACACTCTGATTGGCGAAGGTGTAATGATGGTCTCGGGTGAATTAACATTAGATACAGTTGCACATGCAATTCATCCTCATCCGACACAAACAGAGTTATTTGGTGATATGGCTCGACGTTTATTATCTCGATTACGACGCAGTGAAAAACGCGCAGCGAAAGCTAAAAAATAATATTCGGAAATAAACAGGAGCTGCTAAATGGGGTATATGGTTGCAAATAGAATATTTGTAAAGCTGGAATACAATCAGGAATTTGAACAAAGATTTAAAGACCGGGCTGGCCAAATAGATAAACAACCTGGTTTTGTTCGCATGCAAGTATTAAAACCTGAATCAGAAAAGACACCTTATGTGGTATTAACAGAATGGCAAAACGAACAAGCATTTCAAAACTGGGTAGGTAGTGAAGATTTTAAAATCGCACATAAAAACCCAATGACAAAAGATGCTTTTTTAGATGGTGGTGGATTAGAGCAATTTGAAGTTATAATTTCTTCGGATGCCAATATTGCTGATTAAATTTTCGTAAATAAACCATTGGAACATGTCTGAAATAAATAGCAAGAAAACAAATTTTTAGTTGTACTATTGGGCAATTTTTTTTAATCATTAATAAGATTAATGCAATAATGAAAAAAATATCAAGAAGAAAATTTATTGGTTCAGGTTTAATATTCAATTTAGCAAATTTATTTCCTGTATCTATTTTGGGCGCAACTAAATATGTTGCGACGCCCTCTGAAATCGAAGGTCCTTTTTATCCTCTGGTAGCCCAACAAGATAAAGATTTTGATTTAACGAAAATAGAGGGGCGATCCGGAACTGCACTAGGGCAGGTTATTAATATCAAAGGAAGAATTATTGATACACAGGGTAAACCTGTTAGCGGTGTAATTATTGATTTATGGCAGGCAAATGCGGCTGGTCGATATCGGCATAAAAAGGATCTAAATAATTATATACCTTTAGATCCAAATTTTCAGGGATGGGCGATTATTCAAAGTGATGATAAGGGAGAATTTCGAATTAAAACAATTTTCCCGGGTTCCTATCCAGCAGGCAAGAATTTAATACGAACACCACACATTCATTTGAAAATAACTAAGAAAAAATATAAGCCATTAACAACACAAATGTATTTTGAGAATAATGATTTAAATGATAGTGACTTTTTACTTAAAAAAAAATCAGCTAAAGAAAAGAAGTTAATGATGGCAACAAAGTCATCTTCTAATAAAAATGTATATCATTATGATATTGTTCTCACTAAAGTGTAATTTTTATTTCTGATGATATAGCTGAACACCGAAAATCTACTAATTATTAATCGAATGATATAAATAATAAGTTTAATAGTTTTCTATAGCCTGTATGACAGGCTAAAAACACCAAGCCGTCCGGGTTGGGGA
>JBGMQW010000221.1:0-5398 GCA_048060815.1 Thiohalomonadales bacterium
TTATTAAATTTATAACTTTTGGTTTTATTTTATTACTTGTTTCTTGTGGTGGGGGTAATGAGGGTAAGTTACCTTCTCAAGATTTAGTTCCGCCAGTGATAACAAAAGCACAACCTTCAGGGATAGCTCCCGTAAATGTCAGTACTAATATTGTAGTAACATTTAATGAGTCAATTAAGGCAGTTGATTTTTCAAATGTTGATATTTATCCGTTTGATAATACCGGTAAGTTGGATAAGGTAAATTCTGTTATATTAGCTGATCCTCCTTTTAGTATTAATAATTCAAGTTACGAATTAACAATTCATCCTATTCAAAATACAGCCAATGCCAGAGCATTAAAAGCAAGTACAAAGTACCAAGTAAATATTCGTGGTGTTAAAGATTTGCAAGGTAATCCAATGAAGGACTCTTGTAGATGGGAATTTGCAACTGATGGTTATGTAGGGAATGTTGCATTAAATATTGGTCCTTGTGAAAAATTGGTCGATTCGGGTGCAGGTTTTAACAAAGCGCGTGGGTTTAATGGCAGAGTATCGCTCACAGCCGCGACTATTGATGGTAGTGGTGATAGTTATGTTTACGGTAATTTTACAGTTTATAATGGGACTAAAGTCAATAACCTGGTTCGCCTCAATAAAGATGGCACGCTTGATGCTAGTTTTATTGCTGGCAAATCTGTCGGTAGCGGATTAGATGGACGCGTTTATTGTATAACACCCCTTCCTGATGGTGATGTTTTAGTTGGTGGTGGCATCGCAAGCTATAACGGTATCGCAGTTAATAATTTTGTTCGCCTTAATAGTGATAGCAGTATTGATTCTGATAGTGGTTTTAGTAGCGGTAGTGGTTTTAGTAACGTTGTTGCGAGCATTGTACTTGCGACTGATGGTAGCGGTGATATCTATGTGGGTGGGTGGTTTAACGGTTATAAAAATCTGGAGTCTGATTCTCTTATACGACTTAATAGCGATGGCAGTCTTGATACCGCCTTTGCTACACCGGCTGGCGCAGGTAAGGGTTTTGATAACACTGTACGAACTATCACAACTGACAGTAATGGTGGTGTTTATGTTGGTGGTGCGTTCTATAGCTATAAGGGAGTGGTAGTCAAACGGATTGCGCATCTTGATAAGTTCGGCAATCTTAATACTTTTTTTGATACAACAACTGGTGGTGGATTTGACGGTGTCGTGCTTAGTATTGCAGTAGCAAGCAACAACGGTGGTATCTATGTTGGTGGTCAGTTTACAACTTATAAGGGAGTTCCAATAAAGTCTTTAGTACGACTTAATAGAGTAGGTAGCATTGATAACAAATTTGATACAACAACTGGCGGTGGTTTTAATGGTGTTGTGCAAAATATTATTCCGACTATTGACGGTAGCGGTGATGTCTTAGTAGTTGGTAATATCTCAAGTTATAATGGTACGTCTGTCACTGGTTTCGTACGCATTAATAGTAATGGTAATATTAGTAGTAGCTTTGATACTCTTAGTAACGGTGGTTTTAATGGGGCTGTGCAAAGCCTGGCATTAACTAATGATGGTAGTGGTGATATTATTCTCGGAGGGAGCTTCCAGGCTTATAAAAATATTGGGGTTAACAATTTAGTGATTCTTAATAATGATGCCAGTATTGATAGCACTTTCAAGACGATTATTGGTAGCGGTCTTAACAGTAATGTAAATAGCATTGCACCAGCTACTGATGGTAGCGGTAATGTCTATGCTGCAGGTTTTTTTACTTTTTTCAACGGCACTAATGTCAAACCTTTGATACGCCTTAAGAGCAATGGTGATTTTGATCGAAGCTTTATCGGAATTGATGGACTTGTGCATAGCATTACTTCGGTGATGGATGGCAGTGGTGATATTTTTGTTGGTGGTCAGTTAAGTTCTAATACAGGTATAAGATTAGGCATAGCACGCCTTAAAAATGATGGTACTATCATAGGTAATTTTAAAACAAACTTTGGTTTTCAAAGTGATCCGTTTGCCAATGGACCAGAGTTAATCAGAATAGTACCTAGCATTAATGGTAATAGTCTCTATGTCGGCGGCAGCTTTACAAGTTATAATGGTAGTACCGTGAATCACCTAATGCGGCTTAATAGCAGCAACGGAAATATTGATAGTAGCTTTGACACTCAGACACTCGGGGGGTTTGACGGAGTTGTGCAGAGCATTGCTAAAGATAGCAAAGGAGGGGTTTATGTTGGAGGTGATTTTACAAGTTATAATGGTACAGCTGTTAATTACCTTGTGAGACTTAAAAGTGATGGTAGTATAGATAGTAGCTTTGACACCTTAACAGGTGGTGGTTTTAACTTTCCAGTACAAAGCATAGCACTGACCTCAGATACTAGTGGCATCTATGTTGGTGGTTATTTCTCGAACTATAATAGTATAGCAGTTAATTCTTTAATTCGACTCAAAAACGATGGCAGTTTAGATCCTACCTTTAGTACACCGATCGATTCAATTTTTACCCGCGCGCAACGTATTAGGATTACACCAGCTAATGATAATAGCGGTGATCTCTTTGTCGGTGGAATGTTTTTAGTTAAAGGCATTTCGGTTGGTTCTTTTGCACGGCTAAATAGCGATGGCACTATTGATCGCCGCTTTAATTCAGGTAGCGGCTTTAATGGCGAAGTGTCCAGCATCGCACCTGCTGATGATGGTAGCGGTGATGTTTTTGTTGGTGGTATTTTTACCAGTTATAACGGTACTACCACTGATAGTATCGTAAGGCTTAATCTGGATGGTACTATCGACTAAGCTAAATTTTTCAAATACCATATATACAATTAACTGAACAAAATAGAAACAGAAGATGACACATTGAGTGTACAGTTGAGATATACAGAGTTTACTTTAGAATTTTGTGAAAAAATTAGGGTAGGCGATAATATTGAAATTGTCAGAAATGGGCTAAAATCGTTAAATTAGCCGTAACCAAAACAAATAATTAAAAAAGAGATACTTTAAGATCAATCTGGTGCTGTATATTTTGACACTAGGTGTTTTTCGAAATATTAAAGATCCACCTTTAAGGTAATTTTAAAGGTGGTCTTTAGGATTAATGTTATATAATGATAACTTTAGTTCTCGCTATACCAAGAACTTTATCAGTAACAGAATCTTTAATATTAAATTTAATGACATGTTCCCCACCATTTTTTAATTTGTCAGCTGCAGTTGCAGTGTAAAGAATATCATAGCGTTCCGCAGAGACCGTTTCGAGTTTACTCCCTGGCATTGCAACTGGTTTTGGAGTTCCATCTGCATTTCGAAATCCATGACCATCGGAAGCAATTATTTCTACATTTAGTCCGGCAAAATCAGCGAGTTGCGGAAGGAAACCAGCATTGATATATCGAATCAAAAGGGTTTGTCCAACCTGAACTGTTGCAGGAATTCCTGACGCTGTTTTCATTGCTGATGAATCAACAGATGCACTAACTCCTGCAGCGTCCACACCTGTAATAATAAAATAATCAGGGTTTAGCTCATTGAGTTGAAGCTTTCCAGTATTTTCACCACATAATCCTGCTGTCCAGTTTGCGCTATTTCCTGAACCTGCGAGGTTATGCCAGTTATTATCAATTTCATCAACTACCCATATTGCTTCTACATCATATTTTTGTCCGCCTTCGAATGCTCGTTTTGTTCCTATAGGATCGGCTGGATCAACTGGTGGGTCTACAATTAAGGCACCATACATTCCCATTTCTGCGTGTAACACAGTGTTTGTATGGCAATGATAAAAATATGTGCCAGCAGAACTTGGACGCCATTGGTATGTATGGTTACCAGTTACATCCCACGATGTATGGCCAACGCCATCACTACGAAAATCAGGTTCAATACCGTGGTGGTGAATGGTGTGTTTTAGCATCATGTTAACAGTTAAATTAGTGTGAACTAATTGTCCTTGTGTTACACGCATTGCTGGAGAAGGAAATGGACCACCACCATTCATACCACCACCCATTCCGCCATTGCCACCATTATCTGCAGCAATGTTTGGACCAATGATACCGACATCATTACCATTAAAGCCCCAAATATTAACTGAAGTTCCGTCATCCATGGTCATTGAACCACCCATGTAGACTTCACGATTAAAACTTATTTGGTTTGTTTCGGTTTGTAATTTTTCAAGTAAAGCAGTATCGGTAGGTTTGGTATAGGTATAACAGGCACTTCCTCCCATTCCACCGCCGCCGCCGTTGTTTCCACCACCGTTACCCATTCCGCCGCCGCCCATGCCGCCGCCACTCATTAATACTTGTTTGATTTTAAACATAGCTATTCCCTATTAATTTATTTGCTTACGTAATAAATGTCAGTCATCGTACCAAATTGATACGAGCCACCAGCTGCCGTTTGTGTCATTTCATCGTGAAGATGCATCGGGTAGGTTACTTCAACTCCAGCTTTTTCATCTGCAAGAAGGCTATCGTTTGTAAATGGATTTATGGCATCTGGTGGTGGCGCAAATGGATAAATCACATTTTCAATACCACCATTAGCTTGTAATGCAACGATATCTTTTTCCCAAACATCTTGTCGTGCTTCACCGGGTTTGGGTAACCATTCCATGTGGTTGGCATGAAGGTGCATTGAATGTTTCATTTTACTAGCGTTGACACAGCGAATTAAGGTGCGATCACCAATTCCACCTTTAAGTATTGTGCGTAGATCTTTCATGCTACTTTGATCGGCTTTATCGTAACCCGGAGCGCGGGGTGGACGGCCACTTAAACCGTTCATTGTAAAATAGCGTGGTTTAAATGCACCTAACCTAGAAGTGTTCAGACCATCTCTTATGGAATTGTTCCAAATAGGATCAATATCATTAAAAACCCAAAATTGCTGTTTTACAAAAGATCGGCTGTTTGGAAAGGGTTGGTTGTCACTTTTTGCAGGCATAATGGCTAATGCGCCGTGTAAACCGAGTAGTCTATTATAGGGAGGATTGCTGGCATCATAATACATATAAGTACCTGGAGCCCCGGCAGTGAAACGAGCAATTTCGGTTGCACCAGCGGCAATATTAATATTCACAATTTTATCGATTGTAAAATTATGATCGCTCGTTAGTGTGTTGATAATGGTAATTTCAACGGCATCGCCTTCACGAATAATTAAGCCTTCACCCGGTACATTTAAGTCTTTAGGATCTGTACTAAAACCTCTGAAATAAACATCCATAAACGCAATGGATTCACCTGCATCTGACTTGGCTAATGGTAAAGAACCGTCAGTTATATAAAAGGTTTTTGATATGACACCCGTACCGGTACCTGCTGGTGGCGGATCTTTTGGCAATGGGGCCGGAGTATTGGGCTTTGGTGTAATTTGATTTACGTTCTTGGTCGCTGGTGCAG
>JBGMQW010000222.1:0-5396 GCA_048060815.1 Thiohalomonadales bacterium
TGGTTGACCCATTTGTATTTTCTCTCCTTGAGTTATACTGGATGCAATTTCAAAATCTTGTGATGCAAAAACAATGATTGTCGAACCATGCTGAAAATAGCCCATTTCCTGCCCTTTAATAAATTCTGCATCACAACTAATTCTGTTTGGTCCCTTATAGTTTAAGTCCAGAACCTGATCCAGAAAATTTAATTGAATACTGGCAACAAGAATTGCAGCTACAGGTACCAATGTTAAAAAAGCGCCTGATTTATTTAGTTCTAAATCAACAACAGCACGTTCATTTTTACAATAAAGGCGTTCAATTCTCTTGAGTGCAATGGGATTCACATTCCAGGTATCACCTGAAATATAATTTATTTCCGAAATGCGACATTTACACGGTGCATGGAAACGATGGTACATAGTAGACTGTAACCTAAGTGTAATATAAAACCCATTGCGGTAGCGTTCAACCAGTTTCTTATCTGGTAATAACTCACTCAATGTATAGGGAAAGCCTTTTGCCTGAATTAATTCTATGCCATTGATTTTTCCATGTGAACCAACAATAGCATCACACGGGCTTATAATAATTTCAGGATCTTTTTCAATTGGACGAGATTCTTCCTTGAGTTCACGAATAAAACAGTCATGCATACTTTTGAACCTGGATTTTTTTGCTTCATCAAGATTAAGTTCATCAGCAAATAATTTCCATAGAAAAATTGAAATATCTCTGACTAATGGAATTTCGATTCGACTAAACCAACCCATAAACAGGGTTGCATATCGCCGGGGAATTCGATTAGTTAACAGAAAATTAATCTGTTCAGTTTGTGTCAAATTTTTTATAATTGATTTATTCAAAATAATTTTTCTAAATCAAGATATTTCTTTATTTTTGTATAATTTAAAACTTGGTGCGTGTGCCAAATAAATACTACACCAAACAGCAATAGTGAAATAAAGTGTCATCCATGGAATTTCTTCGCGCCAAAGTTTCCAGTCAAAATTAACTTCGTATCGTTTCGATGCGTCGACAAAACCTTGTTCTAGAGTAAAATATTCCTTATCTATTGCCACATCTGCTATCCAACGAGTCCAATACATTGGAACATCAACAGTTATCATAAAAAGTATAAAACCAATTCCAAAGATTATCATTGCGCCAATAAAACGATGTTGATTATCTTTGAATCGCGGCCATAATTTGATAAAACTTGCTATCAATAGTAAACCGGCAACTGTCCAAAGTGACTCCTCTATTACACTACCTAAATAATTTGTTGTTAAAACAGCATACCAGGAAAATATTTCAGCGATCAAAATTAATGGTATTAAAACTTGTGAAGTCAGTATCGACATTTTATCATTAGTTGCCTTTCCTGCTTCATGTAGTAAAATTGCACTTTGCGCAATGAAAAATAGTTCTGCTATTGTTGCTACTGAACGTCCAACTATCATGCTTGATAACCAGGAATCTACTAAATAAATACGTTCCAAATCAATTCTCGGTAGAAATGATCGAAATGCACAAATAAATACATAGCCACCTGACAACCATAAAATAATTTTTCGTCCCACTAATATATCAGGATTAATACTGGTTTTTTTTTGCAATATCAAACGTGCAGAGTAGAGCCAAGCACCGATATTTATTACAGAGATAGTAGAAATACTCATCCACCAAATTTCGACATTAGACAACATGTTTTACCTTTTTAAGTGTTATATATTTAGTAGTATTTATCCAAACTTAAGCGGTCAATAATGACATATGAATGTAACACTTTTATGTAATCCTTAATTCAATATACTAAATCTATACCGAATAATATGCTCAACAACGAAATTCAATTATTTAATTCACAAACTTCAGCACTAATAATTGAAGGTGGTGCTATGCGAAGTGTTTTTTTGGGTAAATCATATTCGTGATATATTTGGTTACCATTATTGATCATTAGCTATCTTTTTAAAGAAGCGTGTTAAAAATGCGATGAAACATATTAATAATTTTGATAATGCTGCAATCGCAGAAGCTAGTAAACATCAGGTTCATGGTATTATCTGTGGTCATATTCATAATGCGGGTATTAATAAATTCAACAACTTTCGTTACTGTAATGATGGTGATTGGGTAGAAAGTTGTACTGCACTTGTCGAACACCACGATGGTACTCTTGAAATTATAAATTGGGCTGACATGTATGATAGAACGCAAACATCATATTCCGAATCAGACCCAAATATCACAAATACGTCTGTTAATTTTCAATCTACAAATTAAGTTATTAGTCACGAAAATTTCATTCAATGGTCATTCGTTTGTAACGTTAAATTTCGATACTATTATCATGGAAGCTCTAAAAAATAATTTACTTTTAAAGCGCGCCCTTGAGCATGAAATACTTTTATGCGTACAAGCGAACAGGCTCTGTCAATATATTATTTTAAGGAAAATATTTGTCTTTTTTAGTATCACTGGTAACGGTCCATTCTGGTATGTACTAATACTGGCTATTCCAATTATCTATGGCACTCAGAATACATTTGTTTCTCTGCGTATGACGGTTGCAGGTTTAACGGGTTTATTAATTTATAAATCCATTAAACATTACACTTTAAGACTACGTCCTTATACACGGCACTCTCTTATTAATTTGGGGACACCGGCTTTGGATAAATACAGTTTCCCTTCAGGTCATACACTTCATGCTGTATCTTTTACTATTATTGCTAGTCATTATATTCCCGGTATTGCCTGGATTTTGGTTCCGATAACCGGAATGATAGCCTCATCTCGAGTCATACTAGGATTACATTACCCCACAGATGTATTTGCTGGAGTTGTTATTGGTACCAGTGTTGCGACTGTTATTATAAATGTATAGTTTGTGATTTCATTTCTCAAAGTTAGTTGCGCATTTCCGTACTGCATATAATATACACACTAAGTTATCACACTTACTTGTCTGTCTTTGATAGATTAATTTCTTACTTGCTAATAATGTTCAGCTGCATAACAATTAAAGCAACCTAATTTATTTTTCAATAGATTAAAAAACGCACAATTATTTACAGGATAAAATTATGATAAAAAGAAAATCGACAAGCATGAAGTTAACAATAACTGCACTTAGTTGCTTGATTACGAGTGTAGTTTTTGCTGCGGGTGGTGGCGGTGTATTAACTGATCCTGGTGCAATGGAGGGTAAACACTTCCACGCTAAAGGCAAACTTCCAAGTAAGTATACTATTGAAGCTCAAAAGCAACAGCGCAAATTATTACCATTTGATGATAAAAGAGATTTCGCAGAACAGAAGAAAGGTTTTATAGCCGCACCTGATTACAAACAAATCAAAGCTGAAGCCGGTAATGTTGCCTGGGATATGGGCAGTTACGAATGGTTATTACAAGGAAAAGATTTCGATAGTGTTCATCCATCGCTACAACGACAGGCGATTTTGAATATGAATTATGGTCTGTATGAAGTTATTCCTGGTATTTATCAAGTGCGTGGTTATGACCTGGCAAATATCACGTTCATCAAGGGTAAAACCGGATGGATTGTGTTCGACCCATTAACGGCTAAAGAAACTGCAGCGGCAGCACTTAAATTTATCAATGAAAAAATTGGTAAAAGGCCAGTGGTGGCCGTAGTTTATTCACACTCTCATGCGGATCATTTTGGTGGTGTACGCGGTGTTGCAAGTTTCGAAGATGTAAAAAACGGAAAAATCAAGATTATTGCACCGGTCGGTTTTATGGAAAATGCCGTTGCTGAAAATATCTATGCGGGTAATGCGATGAATCGTCGACTGTTTTATCAGTATGGTGTGTTATTACCCCGTAGCCCGTTTGGTCATGTGGATCAATCCATTGGTAAAAACGTCGCTGCAGGTAATTCAGGTCTTATTCCACCGACAGTAATTATTAAAAAAGACATCGAAGAAATGACCATTGATGGTGTCAAGATGGTGTTCCAGAACACACCGGGCACCGAAGCACCGGCTGAAATGAATACCTACTTTCCTGATTTGAAAGCATTCTGGGCTGCAGAGAACATTACCGGTACAATTCATAATATTTATACACTACGCGGTGCATTAGTACGAGATGCTCTGGAATGGTCCAAGCAGATCAACAAAGCACTGTATTTATTCGGACAAAAAGCACAAGTCATGTTTGCATCGCATAGCTGGCCGCGTTGGGGCAATGAACGGGTGCAAGAGGTAATGCGGGCACAACGTGATACCTATGCCAATTTAAATAATGGCGTATTACATTTAGCAAATCAGGGTGTCACCATTAACCAAATCCACAATCAATACAAAGTACCTAAAAGTCTGCAGAAAAAATGGTCTGCACGTAGTTACCATGGATCAGTGGAGCATAACAGTCGTGCAATTATAAATCGTTATCTCGGTTATTGGGATGCTAATCCAGTAACATTAATTCCATTATCACCAGAAGACTCAGCACCGTTGTATGTGGAGATGATGGGTGGAGCCAAACCAATCATAAAAAAAGGTAAAGCTCTTTATGAACAAGGGAAATACCGTTATGCGCAAGAGATATTAAATAAACTGGTTTATGCGCAACCACAAAATCAAACTGCTAAGGATTTATTAGCGGATGTGTTCGAACAAATCGGCTACCAACAGGAAAGTCCCAGTCTACGTAACAGTTTTCTGTCAGCTGCTTATGAATTACGTTCGGGTATTCCGCAAGGCGCCTCACCGAAAACATCCGGGCCTGATATGATTCAAGCTATGAGCACTGAATTATGGCTTGATTTTCTTGCAATTCGGCTTGATAGCAATAAAGCGGAAGGAAAATCATTTAAGATCAACCTGATGACACCGGACAATAAAGAAAAATTTATTGTAGAGTTAAGTAATGCTACCTTAACAAATATTAAAGGTTACCAGGCTAGTGATGCTGATCTGAGCATTACCATTAAACGCTCTGATCTAGTACAAACAATGATGGGTGCTATTAGCATGGATCAACAAATAAAGTCCGGAAAAGCAAAACTTAAGGGGAATCGAAAAATATTAGATCAGTTAAAAACCATGCTAGTAAATTTTGATCTTGGTTTTGAGATTATGCCTGGTACAGTCATAAAGAAACTACAGTCGAAGAAAAATCCGTTTGCGCAAGAGAGCTTGGGTGACAGTTCCGGCGTGTAATATTATACCAGACTAACGAATGGTTAAAATATTACCACTTTTTAACAATAAGTGATTTACTACATGAGACACTCAATATTCGTTAGAAAAGTGTGTTTCAGTCAAGTATTATAAAGAAACTCAGAAAGTATTATCGATGATGATCGTTTTTTAGGAAATATAATAGTTTAAAATGGCAATAAGTGAATTTGAAATTAAACGATGTGAAAAGATATTAG
>JBGMQW010000223.1:0-5336 GCA_048060815.1 Thiohalomonadales bacterium
GATTGCCGATATTACTAATTTTAAATGGGCCGTCTAATTGTGGTTGTTCAGTTTCGGTATCAAGCTGTGTAAAAACAGCAGCATGAACAAACGACCCATTTTGAGTTTGATCACTACCATACCAATGAAACAAGTAGCTATCACCATTTGAACTAACATTTGCTTGTTGTGCGTCTTGAGTTGTATCAAGTGTAAGAGTATCAACGCCCGCTGAAATAATGGTAGGATAATTATTTTTGGTATTAATCCAATAACCTTTTGCCGAAGAATAAATATCAGCAAAGACTTGAGACCCACGTAAACAAATGGTACTTGGATCATTTCCTGTCCACACTACCGCATAACCTCGACCATTGGATGAGATACGTAAACTATTCGTAACGGGAGCATTTCCAACTGCAGTAGCTACTACCCATTTAAAATTAGTATAAACACTCGCATATGCCGACTTGGCTTCTGTCCATGCAATTGCATATCCTTCACCCGCTGTATTCGCTGTTGGGCTGGTAATTGGATGATAAGTGGAAGTCAGTACTGCTGAATCAGCATTATTAATATTCAGTTGAGGGGAAGTCAGCCAGCTGCCATTACTGTACACACTAGCATAAATATTATTAGTATTTACCCATACGACTGCAAAACCAAGACCATTACTGCTAACGTCTTTTAAGAACGAAATAAATCGTGCAGTGGACTGAATGGTATCTAATAATTCAGGTTGACTCCAACTACGATTACTGTAAATACTGGTATACAGAAAATAAGCCGTACTGGATTTTTCCACCCATACTGCCAGTACATTATTGTTAGCAGCATTAGTGGCATAGCGTGGTTGTTGGAAAATGCTATTAGTACCGTTATTAATTTGTATTATTGGATAATCGCTAACACGAAAAGACCAAACATAATTAGCACCGTTGTTGGCTTGCAGTCGATTATTCGCGCCATCAAAAATGTCACTAAGGGTTAATTCATATTCAACGTTTACTATTAAATTTTCAGCAGGAAAAAAAGTAAGTTGATTATTTTCTGTATTTATTTGTACTGCCCCTGGAATTGAATTTGTACTAATTTTCTCTGTTAGTACCATATTCATTCCATCAGGAACGCCTTTTGATGCACTAAAAATTGCTTCATTAAAATTTACAACCAAGGGTGTTTTACCGGTTGTAACAACACCACTGCTTACTAGTGTTGCGTTTGGTCCTACGGTATCTGACGGAGGCAAAGCACTACTACTGCCACCACCACATGATGCGAGCAATAAAAAAAATGGGAGAATTATTAATGCTAAAGATAAAACTGATTTTTTATTCATCGTCCCTGCCTGTATAAATTCAATTTGTATTCGAAAGTGTTTAAATGTAGCTATTTATGACTATATCGTACACGATCTATACAAGGCATGTAAGTCTTAACTTTACATAATGATGAGTATTTTGATTTTCTTATTTTATGAAAACAAAAGGCTGTCTAAAAAACAAACAGAAAAAGTGATTTATCTTTCATTTAATATTTTGTTAATTAATGCTATACAATCTATTTAAATACAAAACTGATTAAGTAACTAGCCCTTCATTAATCATTACAAACAAAAGAGTTAACTCTCATACAAATTATTTTCGTTAAAGTAACCTTATTAACTTTGTGAAATTCGGGTAGATCATCCAGAATTTCTTTTTTTATTAACTTCTTAAAATAAGTCAGATTCAAATTACTAAGTAACTTAATATATTTGTGAAATAGTACTAGACGTAATTGCTATTTATTTGTACGATTTAGATACAGCATTTTTATTAAGCGGATTCTAAGTTATTTATCAGGGAATGATGTTCAAAATTTCCTTAAGAACTTAGCTAAACATCTTTGAGGAAATATCATGTTATTTGCCATTCAAGCATCACGACTTTTTACATATATTTTTACAGCCATATTATTAGTCAATTGTGGCGGTGGTAGTGGTGGAGAAATACCAAGCTCAGCACCATTGCCAAAAGCTCAACAAGTAAATAATGTACAAGTGACTAATAATAGCAATGGCAGTGTCAAGATATCATGGGACGTTACACCAGAATTACTATACAAGGTATACATCTCCACAGATAATGGCAAAACAGTTGGCCTGATTACTAAGAAAATAAGCGGATCAGAATTTAATCATAAAAATGCACCCACGAACATCCCACTTAATTACACGGTGACAGCAAGTGGTGCGAAATTTTCCGATAGCGATCAATCACTTCTAACATCAACCATCACGATAAAACCTAAATTAGTTACCCTATCTGCATCAGAACATAACTGCTTTGTAAAAATGACTGGCACACTATGGTGCTGGGGGAAAAACGATGTTGGTCAACTTGGAAATGGTATTAAAAGCCGTGCTGAATTACCAGTACAAGAGAAAACTCTTGCTAAAGATTGGGCACAAGTTGCCGTTGGATTTAATCATACCTGCGCCATTAAAATCAATGGTGATTTATATTGTTGGGGGGAAATTTCAGAAGTTAGTGTTAAATCCACGGATCCAAATGCTTCAAAAACTGATCTCTCTATACCAAATATTATCGTTGGTTCACAAAACTGGGTAAAAGTATCACTTGGAAAAAATCTTTCCTGCGGTATTAAAAGTGATAGCAAATTATATTGTTGGTCAGGTCGTCCAACACCAACGGGTGGAATTATAAGAATTGACCCTCTCCCACCCTATGCAGACTCAAAAATACCTGCGGTATTTACTGATCAAGCAAATCAGGAAATGACCGGTTGGTCAGATATAAGTATTGGTAGACAACATGTCTGTGCAATTCAAACCGTCAATAACGAGTCAAAGCTTTTATGTTGGGGGGACAGACTTCGAGGTCAATTAGCCGATAACAATGCTGCCGATACCTCAACTGTAAATATTATCGATCCTGTTATCGAAAATTCGCAATCAATTAACTGGTACAAAGTCCACGCAGGCGAAGATTATACTTGTGGAATCAAACGTGATAATTCTTTATGGTGCTGGGGAGCAAACTCTTTCGGGCAATTGGGAATTAATGATACAACTAAGACTGATCAACATACTCCGCAACAAGTAAATACCAATGGGACAGTTTTTAATAATTGGACAGAAATAATTACAGGAACTAATCACACTTGCGGTATTCAATCCAATGCGGCTGAAAATAGAATATACTGCTGGGGAAAAAATACTTTTGGGCAAATTGGTGATAAAACCTTAGTCGATGTAATCGCACCAACTCAAGCAGGTGGTTTAACTGATATTGATTGGAAAAATATTGCATTAGGCAATAATCATACTTGTGCCATTAAGCAGGATAATAGTTTATATTGTTGGGGCTCTCGTGATTTTAACAATGTTGCTGATATTTCCGGTAGTGCTACAGCGCCAACCCAAATTGGAACAGCAACAGATTGGAATAAAATTGAAGCCGGTAAAAATTATACCTTTGGTATAATTATGAATGGTGGTAAACGACACTCCTGGGGCCAAAACAATTTTGCACAATTAAATAATGGCAGCAAAACTAACATGCAAACTATCGGAACCTCGAACGGTACAGGCAAAGCTTGGCCAATTATATCTGCAGGTGAAAACCATGTTTGTGGTACATTTTCAATTTTTTCCCAAAATCAAGTAACTACTGGATTAAACTGTTGGGGTGATGATACCTATCAACAGTTAGGAATCTATGCAGAAAATAATTCCCGAGCAATTCCTTCACCTGCACCCGGAAATAATTGGAGCGAAATATCATCCGGGGGAAAACATACCTGTGGTATTCAAGCAACCAAGTTATGGTGCTGGGGCGATAATACATTTGGTCAAATTGGTAATAATAGTACTAACATTGGCCCATTTGGTGTAACTGAAATAAAACATCCTGATGCAGCGACACAATGGAAAAGTGTTAGTACAGGATATGATTTTACCTGTGCTATTGATAATTCTGCTAACAGTAAAATTTATTGCTGGGGAAATAATACATCCAATCAACTAGCTATTAAAGTGACGCCTACTACACAAAAAATACTATTACCGACATTAGCAGAAGATAATAAAGTAAGCCCTTCAAAAACGATTTTAAATAATAGTTGGGTAAAAATTAAGAGTGGACGCAATCACAGTTGTGCCCTAAAAACCAATGGTGAACTATTTTGTTGGGGTAATAATAATTTAGGAAAAGTCAGACTATGTTCTTATAAGATAGTTGCGTTTATTGCCACAAGTCCAAATTCTGATATTATTTGTGAAACTACAACTGGATTTGAAGCTTACAATATTCTTTCTTTTACCACCACGCCGGATACCTGGCTTGACTTTGCTGTTGGTTATGGCCATACATGTGCAATCCGTCAATCTGATAGCTCACTATGGTGTCGTGGTGATAACGCCTATAGTCAACGAGGCCAAGGTGTGAATGATTTTTTAATTGACACAAATCAGGAAAAATCAAAAAGTACAATGTGGAATAATGTTGTTGCTGGGAAAAATCATACCTGTGCGATTAAAGCCACTGTAGCTGGAGCTCAATTTGGCACACTCTGGTGTTGGGGACAAAATACATTTGGGCAGTTGGGTACTGGTACAGCCTGGTCTGAAGCACCAACGTTAATAAAAATACCGTAAAGGCATAAAGCTATTAAATAAGGATTATAATGATAGTTTCTAAACAGCATATGATGGTAGTGTGGATGTGGATTACCGGACACAACACCACCAGATACAATTGCACCTTCACTACAATCTTATGATCCTACACCAAGCACAATAAATGTATCAATTCTAAAAAAAGTAGCAGTAGTCTTTTAAAAGCCTCTTGTTTGGGAAGTCCAAATTGTGGACTATTTGGCTATTAAGTGGCGAAATCAGCTTGCAACTTGATTTCGCCCTTTACTGTAAGCTAAGCTACTGTGCAGGTTTTTTCAGCAACAATAAAAAGCGTTTATTGTCATCAATTTGAGTTGGTCGTGACTTGTCAGATTTTAAAACACCAAAATATAAATCATTTCCATGACGATAAACTAATTGTTGAACACTCCCACCATACCATCCAGTATAAGGTTTAGCAGCCCATTCAATATCAATTTCGTAAGCTTCACGCACGCCATCATCGGTAACAAATGACTTTCCTATCGTATAGGTTGCAGTAGAGTAATGCACCTGTCCTTTAGCGCAATTATTATTTTCATAGGTATACTCATCCAAAATAAACCCCGTCATTGAGGTAGTACTTCTAAATTCATAGACTTCAACTTTTTTTTGGTTGCAGGAGGCGACTTCTGAATTTATTGAGTACAAATTGTCTTAACTTGGCCGTGGTATT
>JBGMQW010000224.1:0-5310 GCA_048060815.1 Thiohalomonadales bacterium
ATGCGCTCTGAAGATCGTGCAACTGCGCGTCGCCAACTGGATAAACGTCTGAATACCTTACGAAATTTAGATGCATCTATACGCCCGCCGGTTGGCTGGATTAAAGCCATTCGTGAGGCGCTTGGTATGACAACTGCTCAACTTGCTAAACGGATTGGTGTAAGCCAACCACGTGCTTTTGCAATTGAAAAAGCTGAGAAAGATCGTTCAATCACTTTAGATAGTTTGGAGCGAGCTGCGCATGCGCTCGATTGCGAACTTGTGTATACACTTCTACCCAGAAAACCATTAAATGATTTAGTTGAAGAACGTGCTCACATTGTTGCATCTAAACGATTACAGGCAATTCAACACAGTATGGCTCTTGAAGCGCAAAGCGTTAATGACTCTGATGAAAAACAACAGTTCGAGCGCTTAGTTCAAAGGACTATTGAAAAAGCGGGTTCTGAATTGTGGGATGATAAAGCATGACTGATCCATTAGTTGAAGAAGATGATGCTTCAACGCCATTAACAGATGAAGAACGGGAACAATTGATCCCGTCCTACATCTCGTTGCGTCACGAATTAAATGAAGCGGAACAAGCAAATATTCTTGAAGCCCAGGAATGGGCATTTGCGCGTAAACGTAAAATTCTTAACGAACGTTTTCTAATTGATTTACATAAAAGAATGTTTGGTCGAGTTTGGCGTTGGGCGGGACAATTTCGACATTCTGCTAGAAACATTGGCGTTGATGCCTATCGTATTCCTCAAGATCTTCGACAACTGTTAGATGATTGTAATTATTGGATCGAAAACAAAACCTATGAACCAGATGAAATTGCTACACGTTTTCATCATCGATTAGTTTTGATTGATGCGTTTCCAAATGGAAATGGTCGGCATGCTCGACTGATTGCAGATTTATTACTTAATTCACTTAGTCGTCCTCGTTTTACATGGGGGCGTGTTAATTTAGTTAATACAAGTGATACTCGGCAAGCTTATATTGCTGCACTTCGAGCTGCTGATAAACATGATATTAATTTGTTGTTGGAGTTTGTACGGAGTTAAATTATTACTCGTCCATCGATAACATTAAAAATTAAATTAGTTTATTTAGAATCAAATTGTTTAACCATATTTTTAAGATTAGTCGATTCATTAACTATTTTACTTATCGCTGCAGTTGTTTCTTTTGAAGCTGTCGCTGATTCGTCAGCCGCAGAATTAATATTGACCATATTTCGATTAATTTCTTCAGTAACGGCACTTTGTTGTTCAGCGGCAGCAGCAATTTGAGTACTCATTTCGGAAAGTCGTGCGACTGATTCAGTAATAGCATCTAATGATTTATTTGCTATAGATGCTTGTTCAACACTTTGCTGGCTAATTTCTTTACTGTGTTTAATTAACTCTACGGTTTGTGACGCTGTTAATTGTAAAGATTCAATCATAGATTGAATTTCATTTGTTGATGATTGTGTTCGGCTTGCCAAAGTGCGAACTTCATCAGCAACAACCGCAAAACCCCGGCCCTGTTCCCCGGCACGAGCAGCCTCAATTGCTGCATTTAAAGCTAACAGGTTAGTTTGTTCTGCGATACTTCGAATAACATCGACAACAGACCCAATAGATTCGGTATCATTGGCGAGCTGATCTATAGTTAACGAAGCTTGAGATATTTGATCAGCAAGTTTGTTAATGCCATTTATTGCTTCACTAACAACTTGTTTACTCTCAACAACATCCTTATCTGCTTTGGTTGTGGCGTCAGCAGAATTCGAAGCATTTTGTGCAACCTCTTGCACAGTAGCTGACATTTCATTCATAGCTGTCGCCACTTGATCTATCTCCAAATGTTGTTTTTGAAGACTGTTGTCACTCTGTTGAATGACTGATTCGGTATTCGTTGCAACTTTGTCTAAATGATAAGCAGCATTTGAAATTCGATGAATAATGGTACTTATCTGACTTTGTTGTGCTTTAATAACAAGTTCTAATGCACCAAGTTCATCACTTCTACCAGTGTAAATTGTTTGAGTAATATCATTAGAGAATAATTTTTTTGCTTCGTTCGCTGCATTTATCCACGGTGATGCAATTAATTTTGATACGATAAAAGTAAAAACAATAAATGTTATAGTTGCAACTACAATGTTTAATAAATTAACACTAGAATTAACGACAATAAAAACTGCAATTGGAGTAAACGTGAGAATATAGCCAATAAATATTTTCCACATTAAGTTTATTTGTAGAAAAGATTTTAGTTTTGAAATTAATGAAAAACCTGAAGTTAAGGAGTCATAAAATTTTTCAGCTCGTTCAACCAGATCTTTATGTGGTTTTTTTCGTACTGATTGAAAACCACAAACTGAGCCGTTTTTAAAAATGGGTGTTACATAAGCATCAACCCAATAAAAATCACCATTTTTACATCTGTTTTTTACCACACCCATCCACGATTTACCGGCTTTAAGATCATTCCACAAATCACCAAATGCTGCTGCTGGCATATCCGGATGTCTAATAATATTGTGGTTTTTGTTAATCAGTTCTTCTTCAGTAAAACCACTGATATCCAGAAAGTCCTGATTTATTGAATTTATAATTCCTTTTACGGATGTTGTCGATACGATGTATATATCATTTGGAAAGGTTTTTTCTTTGTTCGTAACGGGTTGATTATTTTTCATCTTCCTAGCCTGTTTATACCATAAAGTATAACAATCTATCGATCTATTTTAATGAATGTTTAGTGGTAAATTACAGTTATCTGACTTAGATCAATTTTGGTTTGACAAACTTGTTAGTTGTTAGGGTCTTTCCATACCCCGTCATTCATTGGCTTTACTGAGTTCCAAAATAATCCCCTATCTCTTTTAATGTATATCCACCAGATGAGTACGCACTAATGATAGCTAGTTTTTTATCTCTATATTTACTTTCAAACAATAAGCATAAACTCGCCAGTTAGTTCACCTTTAATAAAATATGTTTGGTATTATCAGTATTTTAGTAGACGGTATAATTAACTTTTTTGGTCCAGACCGGTTCAGGTTTGCTTTTGAAATAAATTTTTGCCATCAAGCTGAAATTCCCTTTTTTAATATTCCAGTGATATTTTTCGTTGGCGCTAGTTCCGATTTTTTTACCATTTACAAACCAGTTTATTTTCTCGATTTGTTCGGTATTGGTGAGTTCAAATTCAAAAACCTCAAATTTATCGGGTACGCGGGGATCCATGGCGACACGTAAACCATTGGTGGGTTTGCGTATGCGTGCTATCTGTTGTTTTGATTCAGGTTGTTTGACGCGGGTACCGGGTAAAAACCATTCATCTTTGCTGCTGCAGTTATTGTTTACGCTGGCACCGGTGTTTGAGCAGACACGATTTCGAACTAAATGCGGACTGAGATACAATGCTCGAACCTGGCGCCCACGATTGAGTTCATTAAAGAGCGTGCGCAGTACCAGTGCCGGGCCGGTAGAACCGGTTACTTCCTGCATTGGTGAATAGTCCAGATTACCAAACCATACGCCGATGGTGTATCGGTCATTGTATCCGATTGCCCAGGCATCACGATAATCACTTGATGTTCCAGTTTTTACTGCGGTTTGTTGCGGAAAATTAAGAATTGAATTGGATCCAAACTCGCGTTGTCGAGCGTTTGGATCTGATAAAATATTGCTAATTAAGCTGGCGATATCCGGATTGATAACTGGATAGCTTGTTTTTAACAGTGACTGTCCTGCGATACTGGATAACGGTTTGTAACTGCCCATTCGAGCCAGGGTGGTATACGCTTGAGTTAATTCGAACAGTGATAATTCGCCATTGCCTAATGCTATGCCATCACCATAAACATTTGGATGTGCGTTTAGACTTTTTATTCCACTATCATTTAAAAACTGCAAAAAGTCTGTGACACCCACATATTGTATGGTTCTGATTGCCGGGATGTTTAAAGAATTACCTAATGATTCACGAACTGAAATTAACCCGTAATGTTCACGGCTGTAATTATGGTAGCTGTGCAAACCCAGGCCGACGCTTTCTTCTAAAGGGGTATCGGCTATCATGGTTGCTGCTGTCCAGCCTTTTTCGATAGCCTTGGCATATAAAAATGGTTTTAATGCCGAACCGGGCTGGCGCGCGGCCAATACCGCATTGATTTTATTAAAGTGTTTATTTTTTTTACCGGCTTGCGCTACTACCCATGAAATAATTTCATTACTGCCATGTTCTACTATTAAAATCGCACCATTTAGCACATGGGCGTTAGTCATGGATTCTAATTTGGTATCCAGAACTTTTTGGGCTTTTCTTTGTAGATTAATATCTAATGTTGTAAAAACAGTTCCTGACGCTATTGATTTCAGTAGCCCGGTTTGACGTTTTACATATTCGATAAAATGTTCGGAATTGGTATTCCATTTTGAACGTTTGGCTATTAGCTTATTTTTACGAATTAAATTTATATCCTGTTTATTGATAGTTCCTGCATCCAACATACGATTTGCCAGGCTTATTATGGTTTTATTGAGTCGTGCTGGATAGTGATACGGATTTAACCACTTGGGTGCACGCACCATTACTGCCAGTGCGAGCATTTCTTTTTTGTTGAGTGTTTGTAGGTCACGGTCAAAGTAATACCATGCTGCTTGTTTAATGCCACGTCGACGTGCGGCATATGGGACTTGATTGAGGTAAAATTCCAGAATCGCTAATTTTGAAACGTTGTTTTCCAGAGCCTGCGCTTCGAAACCTTCTAGCCATCGGGTCCATATTGTTCTTGGTCTGGGGTGTATCATTTTAATGACTTGCTCGGTTATGGTGCTGGCACCGCGTACGGATTTTACGCGTAATATATTTTGTTGGACTGCTGATAGTCGAGCTAACCAGTCGATGCCATGGTGTGTATAGAAACGTTTATCTTCTGCTGCGATTATTGCTTGCTGCATGAATAGTGGGATGTTGTGTAAACTTACTTGATTATGAATGTTCCATTTGTTTTCGTATGTTACATTTAGGGTAATGTTGTTTCGATCGAGGTAACGGTTTTTTGTTAGTTGTTCGTTAAGGATATTTAAATTTTTTGGGACGGTTTGAAGTGATGCTAGTGTGGTTATTGTTAGTGTGATAAGCGTTAGAGGGATTAAACTTAAAATTAAGTAGTTGAGGTTGTGTTTTTTAATCGTGTTGGTTGGGTTGTGGTGCATTTCTGTGTTTCTCCCCTCATCCTGGCCTTCTCCCGGGGGGAGAAGGGATGGCTTCGATTTGGTTTTGTGGTTTATCGGCATTTGGTTCTATTGGTAGTATTGG
>JBGMQW010000225.1:0-5283 GCA_048060815.1 Thiohalomonadales bacterium
TGCAAATTTAACAACATTATTAACATTTCCACCTTTCTGTTGACGCTCTACTTTTAATACCCGTTCTCCAACACCTAGTGCAGCTGTTGTTAAAGCTCTTAAATCACGCCTTAATTCTTTTATATCGTGATAGTCTTTTACTCTTTGTTTGCGTGTTTTAATTAAATACGATAACAAAACTCCTAACAGGAACAAACTCATTAATTGCATCAAAACCGGGAATGTGATCGTGCTTAATAAAAATTCTGATATATTCATACTGACACCTGTGTAAATAACTTATTATTAAATATACTCATCTAAATGCTTATTACTTTCATTTATATCTTCATCACTCCTGGTGTTATTATTTTTATTTCTATTATTTTTTTTCGTACTCGTATCTTTATTATGTACTGTTTTAAGAGGTTTTTTTTGCCATGTTTGAGTAACGCCAGGTAATTTACTGATATCAGCCATTATCTTAAATAATATTATAATGAGGACATGTCATCCCATTCTTCTTCTGTTAATAATTTATCAACATCTACTAAAATTAATAACTGATCTCCTTGACTACTTACTCCCTGAATATATTTTGAACTCTCATCATTACCAACATTAGGAGTTGTTTCGATATCTGATTTACGCAAGTCAACAACTTCAGCAACGCTATCAACTAAAATACCAATCACCTGGTTTTCAGATTCAATTATCACAATACGAGTTGCATCATCAGACTCTTTTTCGCTTAAACCAAAACGAGTTCGAGTATCAATAACTGTTACAACATTACCGCGCAAATTAATAATGCCTAACACATAATGAGGAGCACCAGGTACAGGTGCAATATCAGTAATTCGAAGTACTTCTTGAACACTCATTACATTTATTCCATACTTTTCACTATCCAGGTAAAAAGTTACCCATTGAGATATAGAATCGTTTACACTTTCAACAGCTTGGTTCATTACTGATCTCCTAATATTTTCTCAGTCCATTTATGTCAAAACTCTGACACAATGGTTTTATTTAAATTAATCCTGCATTAAATATGCCAATAATGCTGTAAGTTTCAATAATTCCATAATTATAATATGCTTTAACAATGATTTGAATTCAATAGTTTTGATAACTCTTTTGTATCAAGTAAGGCACACATATGTTCAACTACAGTACCTGCTAACCATGCTCTTTTTGTCCCAGATTTACGCCACTTAATTTGTGTAGGTTCGATAGTAATAACATCATTAACAGCGTCACAGGCTAAACCCCATTCAAAATCATTTATAAACACTATTCGTTGTAACCTTTCTGTGGAATTTGATTCAGTTAAAGATACTAGACGATCTTGAGGAAATACGATTTGAGCAATATCAATGATCGGAATTTTTTTTCCCAAATGTTGTACAATTCCTAGATAAGAATCTTTATGTCCGGGCATTTCAGTGATATTTTCCGGCCATGTAATAACTCCGCTTAATTCTACTAATGGTACTGCTAAAGTTAGACCAGCAGTTTTAAACATCATTATCTGAAATGCTTCTTCAGTAGTAGCTGTTCTTGAATCAATCGATTCTATTTTAAGTTTACTACTTTTTTTATTACTAACATCAGTAATATTGCTATTATTTTGATTAATTGTTTGTTCTGAAACCTCTATAGGAATAATAGGTAAAAATACCGTTTCATTAACATCTGTCTCTGTTTTAAATTCACCTTTCTCAGGTCCCATTTCAATTTTTTGTTCTTTAATACTAGTTTCAGTTGTCTCTTTTAATAAAGAATTAAAAAATTGTGTTAAAGCCTGCTTTTCATCAACCAGTTCTGAATCTTTATTATGATTTGACATTCGAGTTCACTAATTTTAATGTTGGTGTATCTATATCAAACAAATGCTGGGTTAACTTTTCATACGCAATAGCACCACGCGAAGATCGATGCATTACTGTTAGTGGCAACCCCCTTTGACTAGCTTCACGAAATTTAGTATCAACAGGAATTACACCACCCCATACATCATCACCGTATTTATCTCGTAATGTCCTTAATATTTCAATCGCTGCACGTGTTCGTCGATCAAACATAGTAGGAATAATCAAATTTGGTAACTGTTGTTTTTGAGCTTGTATAACCATTTTAATTGTGATTATCATTCGCTCCAAGCCTTTTAGTGCTAAAAATTCTGTTTGAACCGGTATCAATAAATATTCACATGCGGCTAATGCATTAACCATTAAAATCCCCAATAAAGGCGGACAGTCGATCAACACAAAGTCAAAATCATCTTTGATCGATTCGAATGCTTTTTTTAAAACCAGTCCCTTACCTTCATGCTTACCAAGCTGTCTGTCTAGTGTTGCCAATGCGGTGGAAGCCGGAAGTAATTTGATATTAGGAATTTCAGTATCTAAAATTATATTTGAAATATTACAAGCATTATTATCAAAAAGTTTATAAACTGTATTTTCTAAACTATCTGGGTCATTACCAAAATAGGATGTCACTGACCCATGCGGATCCAAATCTACAATTAAGGTTTTCTTATTGTTGTTATGAAAAATACCAGCCAAACTCACAACAGTTGTTGTTTTTCCTACGCCACCTTTCTGATTTGCTATTGACCAAATTATCATATTTATATAATTAAAGTAGTATTACACACAGAATTAGATGTTATTATTGATTCGCACCATCATATTAATTCTGGATTGAATTCACTGGTTTTTCCAGTGGAAGTTGATTTTTTTTATTGGTACGTATCACAACATTCACTCTTCGATTTTTTTTACGACCACTATTTGTTTTATTACTGACTAGAGGTCTAAATTCCCCATAACCAATTGCAGATAATCGCCCTGGATTCACACCAGAATTTGCGAACAAATTTACAACACGAGCAGACCGGGCCGCAGATAATTCCCAATTAGACGGGTAAAATATATTATGTATTGGAATATTATCAGTATGCCCTTCAACTTCAATATCATTTGACAGTGGCGCCAAAATCCGTGCTAAATTTTGTAATATTGGAATTGCATCAATTTCAAGATTAGAACTGCCACTTGTATAAATTATACTTGCATCCATTTCAACGGATATCCAACCTTCATTTTGAGTTATTTTAATTGATTTGTTTTTAATAAATGGTTCTAATGTTTCATTCAGTTCTTTTGTTATTTCTACGAGATTTTTAGTTTGACCCGTTTGAATTGGTTTAATATTAACTAAAGAAACTTTATTCTCTTTTGAAGTTTTATCACTGGTGGATGTTTTCCCAAAATTAATGGGTACTACAGATTTAGGCGGAGTGTTAAATGCCGCAATCAATGTATCCGATAAAACACGGTACTTACCATCATTAACAGATGATATAGAATACATAACCACAAAAAATGCAAATAATAACGTAATAAAATCCGCATAAGAAACCAACCAACGATCAGGGTTTTCATGTTCTATTTGTTTTTTACGTCGAGTCATAATATTAAATTAATTATTCAAAAAACCATACAATTTGGTTTCTATATTACGTGGATTTTCACCTTCTGCTATTGAAACGACACCTTCAATAATCATTTCACGATACATCATTTGATGATGGACAATATTTTTAAGTTTTTTTGCAAATGGTAGAAAAACCAAATTTGCTGCACCAACACCATATATAGTTGCAACAAATGCAACAGCAATTCCACTACCCAATCGACTAGGGTCAGATAAATTACCCATAACATGTATAAGTCCCATTACGGCACCAATTATCCCTATCGTTGGACTGTAACCACCCATGCTTTCATAGATATTCGCAGCTTGAAGATCAAAATGTTCTTTAGTGTCAACTTCAACGTCTAAAATTGAACGTATACTTTCAGGTTCACTTCCATCAATAAGGAGTTGCAATCCTTTTCTGGCAAATGGATCATATTCAGTTTCTTCAATCCCTTCTAAACCTAATAATCCTTCTTTACGTGCTATATTACTCCATCCAATTATTTTATTAATGGTTTTGGCGATTTCAAGTTTAGGGGTAAAGAACATCCATGGAAACATTTTAATCCCACGTAAGAATACTGTCAGTGGTGATTGCAACATTACAGCACCAATGGTTCCACCGAGTACAATAAGAATGGCAGGACCATTAATTAAAGTGCTCATGTTACCGCCTTCAAGATATTGTCCCAGCAGGATTGCAGTAAACCCTAAAATTAAGCCAAGAACACTTAATATATCCATATTCATATTCAAAACCAGTTATTTATTGAATTTCCAATATCAGATAAAGATAAAACTTTATCTAAAATACCAGCTTCCGCAACTGCTGCAGGCATGCCATATACAACACAGCTTGCTTCATCTTGCGCCCAAATTGTAGAACCTTTTTGATTTAATAATACTGAACCTTTTCGACCATCAGCCCCCATGCCAGTTAGAATTATGGCTAATGTTTCTGCAGGATAGATTCCTGCAACTGATGCAAAAGTGACATCTACTGATGGTTTATAAGTTAAACCTTGATCACCATCTCTGATTTTAATTTTTGGACGTGCGTTGCTACCAGTTAAAAGCATTTGTTTACCACCAGGTGCTAAATACGCTGTACCTGGTTGTAAGTCATCACCGTCATCTGCTTGTTTAACATGAATCGCACAGAGTTTGTCTAGTCTCTGTGAAAAAGCCAAAGTAAATGTTGAAGGCATGTGTTGAACTAGTATTATTGGAACTGGAAAATTAGCGGGTAACTGAGTTAAAACTTTTTGTAACGCAACCGGGCCACCAGTTGAAGTTCCAATTGCGAGCAATTTTATATTGCCCGGTTTATTTATTTTTTTTGTTTTATTTTGTTTGGTCGTAACAGAAATATCATTTTTAGGTTTTGTAGTAACTTTTGGCCTACTACGGACAACTGCCTTAACACGTTCACATAATAATTTTTTAGCTTCGTTCCGATCTTTTGAAATATCTTCAAATCGTTTTGGCAAAAAATCAACCGCACCGGCTTCTAATGCATCAAGTGTTGCTTTAGCACCATCAGTTGTCAGGGACGAAAACATCAAAATAGGTAAGGGACATTGTGACATAATTTCACGCGTTGCAGTAATACCATCCATTAATGGCATCTCAATATCCATCGTTACAACATTGGGTTTTAATTCTTTAACTTTTGATATTGCATCTTTTCCGTCGACAGCGAAGCCGACGACTTCAATTAAAGGATCTTCTGATAGAATCTCACTTACTCGTCGTCGAAAAAAACCTGAATCATCTACAATTAAGACTCGAACTGTCATTTTTACTCATTTA
>JBGMQW010000226.1:0-5270 GCA_048060815.1 Thiohalomonadales bacterium
TGGATTCCGCAGTTGAACGCTATGCGGAGTAGTCTTAAGTGTTCGACTGGCGTAATTAAAAATAAAATTCAGTGTTTTTAATCTATTATGTCATTAAATATTCTAAAAGTGATTTTTGCGCATGAAGGCGATTACCCGCTTCTTCCCATACGATGCTTTTTGGGTCATCGATGATTTCAGCTGATACTTCTTCGCCTCGATGGGCAGGAAGACAGTGCATAAACAAAGCATCATTATTAGCGAGGCTCATTAATTTTTTATCTACACAAAATCCTTTAAAATCTTTAATTCGTTGTTGCTGTTCAGATTCTTGTCCCATACTTGCCCAAACATCAGTTACCACTAAATCAGCATTTTGTACTGCGTCTTTTGGATCATTTGTTAGATAAACACAATCACCCACTGAAGTTATTATTGTTTTATCGGGTTCATAATTTTTTGGTGTTGCAACTCTTAATTTAAAATTAAATAATTTTGCAGCATTCATATACGAGTGGCACATGTTATTTCCGTCACCAATATAAGCAACTGTTTTAGCTTCTATACTGCCACGATGTTCGACATAAGTTTGTACATCGGCTAGTAATTGGCATGGATGAACTAAATCGGTTAAACCATTAATAACTGGAACGGTAGAATTTTTTGCAAATAAAGTAACAGTTTCATGTTCAAATGTTCGTATCATTATGGCATCAACCATTTTTGACATGACCCTTGCTGAGTCTTCAATGGGTTCGCCTCGACCGAGTTGAGTGTCTTTAGGTGATAAAAATATTGCATGCCCACCAAATTGAGCCATACCTGCTTCAAACGATATTCGTGTGCGAGTAGATGACTTGTCAAAAATCATGGCTAACACTTTATTTTTTAATGGTTCATAAATTTCACCTGCTTGATGCATTTTTTTAAGCTCAATAGCGCGTGTAATTATTTTCTGAGCATCATTTTTGTTGAGATCCAGTAACGTTAAAAAATGTTTGACAGTCATATCATGTTCCTTTTTGATCAATATAGATCATGAATATTTTTTTATTTAAAATCAGGATTTAGATAGAAATTGAGTAACTAAACGAGTAATTTTTTCTACTATTGTATTTGCTTGTTCATCTGTGATGATAAGCGGGGGAAGTAATCGTATTACGGAATCAGCTGTGACATTGATCAATAAATTTTGGTCTAAAGCCAGTTTTACCAATTCAGTACAAGGTGTATTAAGTTGTATTCCAAACATCATACCGGCACTTCGTATTTCAGTAACACCATCGATTTCAGATAAATTTTCTTTGAATTTACTAAACATCATTTCACCTAGTTCAGCAGCCCGGTTATCTAAATTATTTTTGCTTAGTACATCTATCACTTCATTTGCGACACGACAGGCAAGTGGATTGCCACCAAAGGTAGAACCGTGATTTCCAGGTTGGAATACATCAGCAGCTTTCCCGGCAGCGATACACGCTCCGATAGGCATTCCATTACCCAGTGCTTTAGCTAGTGTCATAACATCGGGTTTAGCATCACTGTGTTGAAATGCAAACCATTTACCGGTTCGACACATACCGGTTTGAATTTCATCGAGCATCATTAACCAGTTATTATCATCACAAATTTTTCGAATACCAGTTAAGTATTCAGCATCTGGAATTTTGATACCACCTTCACCCTGGATCGGTTCAACCAACACTGCAACAATATTTTTATTATTCTCGGCAATATTTTTTATTGCATCGAGATCATTATAAGGTGCTCGTACAAAACCTTGCACTAAAGGTTCAAAACCAGCTTGAATTTTTCTATTTCCTGTTGCGGTTAATGTAGCCAGGGTTCGACCATGGAAACTACTTTCCATGACAATAATTGTTGGTATTTCAATTTTATTTTGCTTGCCATATAAGCGTGCAATTTTAATAGCTGCTTCATTTGCTTCAGCACCGGAGTTACTAAAAAATACTTTATCCATGCCGGACTTTTCACACAACAAATCAGCTAATTTGCTTTGCTGTTCGATGCCATAAATATTGGTGGTGTGCATTAATTTGGATGCTTGATCACAAATTGCTTTGGTTATTTGAGGATGTGAATGACCAAGGCCACACACAGCAATTCCTGCAAGTGCATCAAGATAAGCAGTTCCTTTTTCATCATACAAAAAAGCACCTTCACCTTTTTGAAAGGTAATGGGTAGTCGTCCGTAAGTATTCATTAAATGATCTGCCATTGTTTTATTCTATCAAAATTATATTTTGTTATTTCTATAGTTGTGTTTCATATTTTTTCTAAAAATACCATGTCATCTATCTAAAATCGGGATAGCCTGTTTATTGTGTTCTAAATTTATTTTACAACGAGAATCGACCATTCTAGTGTTTTAAACATACCAGAGCAAATAGGAAATACACTATTTTGACTATTTTTTGGACATTTTAAAAGACAAAAACCTGCTCATATTAAAATATGGGCAGGTTTTTTAAGCCATTATTTTATCGAATTTAGAACGGTAATCCGTGTCCTTGCGCGACCATAGCCATTAACATTGGAATTGATAATAAAGTATTTGTACGTGATGCCATTAATGCAACAAATTTTGCTTTAGCAATTTGATCAGCACTTGCTTCAACAATACCTAGAATTTTCTTTTGGTTTGGCCAAATTAGAACCCATACATTAAATAACATAATAGTACCTAACCAGGCGCCAACACCAATAATTTCCATGCCGCCACTCAAAGTAAATGCTTTTAAAGCACCACTTGGCGCCAGGTTTTGTAATGCACCAACACCAGTCAACCAGGTAACAACAGCACCCCAGCGAAACCAAAGTAATGCTCGTGGAGCAATATATTTATTGATTGCGGCCGGTCCTGGACCACCGTCGTTAGCTTCAGCTAAAGCGGCACCAACGCCAGGAACTTGTACGAAATTAAAGTAATACAATAATCCGATCCACAACACACCAGCGAGTACGTGGAACCAGACTTCAAATGATAAAGCATTAAGACCAGAACTACCTGACATTTGAGCTAAAATAACAACAATAATGATGGCTAATACAAAGCCAGATATAATAGTACCAAGAACCGATTTAAGTGGGTTCATTTTGTTTCTCCCCGAAATTTATTAAGAGTTTTTATTAAAAAATTAAGTTAGTATTTTACTATGGTATTACAATTTTGACACCCTCTAAAGGTATTGACTTTTTATTTAATATTTAATTATGTTGTAATGACAGTAATGTTTATGTGGATAAATAACGAACTATATTGATGAATCCAATTGAATTAAGTCTTTTTTCAAGTCGAATTACAGCAGTGTGTAGTGAGATGGGTGCAGTATTACAAGCGGCAGCTTTTTCACCTAATATTCGTGATAGGCTTGATTATTCTTGTGCGATATTTGATCTTGACGGTGAGCTATGCGCACAGGCAGCGCATATACCAGTACATCTTGGCAGTATGGCATATGCCATGCGTGACATCGTCGCAAATATAAACTGGCATGAAGGAGATATGGTGATTGTTAACAATCCATATTTAGGTGGAACGCATCTTCCTGATGTAACCGTAATAGCACCTGTTTTTCAAAAACAACAATTAGTAGCTTTTGTAGCAAACCGTGCTCACCATGCTGATATTGGCTCAGATACTCCAGGTTCTATGCCTATTTCTAAAAAACTTGAGGAAGAGGGTATTATTATTTCACCAAGTTATATTCAACGCGCAGGTAAAATTGAACAGACTCTATTCCAGAAAATTATTTCTACAACGCACAATACAGATGTGACTCGAGGTGATTTTGCGGCACAAATGAGTGCTAATAATATCGGTGTTACACGATTGCTTGTTTTGATTGAATCCATGTCTACAACTGACTCCATTCAAGACCAGACCAGTTTTGAACATGCTCTCGTTGAATTAAATATTTATGCCGAGCGTCTGGCTGATTCAGCATTACAACAAATTCCTGACGGCGAATATCTATTTAATGATGTGATGGATGATGACGGAATGGGGACCACAGATATTATTATTAAAGTAAAAATAGTCGTTAAGCACGGTAAGGTGCTAGTAGATTTCACCGGTACTGCTGATCAAGTAATTGGTAATATCAATTGTCCATTATCAGTTGCGGCTGCAGGAGTCTATTATGTGTTTCGATGTCTGATGCCACACAATACACCAGCTTGTTCGGGTAGCTTTCGAAATATTACATTAACTGCGCCTGAAGGATGTTTATTAAATGCAAAATATCCAGCTGCTGTAGCTGCTGGAAATGTTGAAACCAGTACTCGTATTGTGGATGTGGTGATGGGAGCATTAGCGAAAGCACTACCCGATAAAATTCCAGCAGCCAGTCATGGTAGTATGAATAATTTGGCTATGGGTAGTAGGGGTTGTGGGCAAAAAAGTAATGGGGTTCAGGAAAATAATAATAGTACACAAATGGTATGGGATTATTATGAGACCATAGGTGGCGGAATGGGAGCCGGATCTAAACTTGATGGTTTAAGTGGTGTTCAAACACACATGACTAATACTCGTAATACACCAATTGAAGTACTCGAATCTCACTATCCATTACGTATTACCCGTTATGAATTGCGGTTTGGATCAGGAGGAAGAGGGCTCCACCATGGTGGCGAAGGCCTTATTCGTGAATTTGTTTTCCTGGCACCGACAAATGTCACTTTATTGACCGAGCGACGTTTGCATCGACCCTGGGGTATCCAGGGTGGTAGTGATGCAAAAGTAGGTGAAAATCGACTAAATAATAAATTAATTTCAGCTAAAATAAACATTGAAGTCGCTAAAGGCGACAGACTTACTATAAGTACACCCGGTGGTGGTGGTTATGGTTGTGTTTAAATTAATAAATAGAGAGAATAAATGAAAGTTAAATTAAATGGTTATTTGTTACTACTAAATATGAAAACTATACGAACAATGGGGTATCTCTCATTTGTTCTATTCTGTTCAGCTTGTGCCACTGCTGTGGTCGTAGAGCAACCGACTAGAGAAAATGATGATCGTACTGAACTTCAAAAACAGCTGGACAGTGATATAACTAAAAAAATAAATAAACGATTTAAAAATTCAGAGATTCTAAGTTCTATCAAGCTTCATATTAGTACTTATAAACATGTCGTTACCATTAATGGATTTGTAGAAAATGAACGGCAAAAAGCGACAGCTCTTCGATTAACGAGCTCTGTTTCAGGAGTGAAAACAGTAATTTCTGATATTGGAATACAGAAAGACTAATAAATATGCAAAA
>JBGMQW010000227.1:0-5263 GCA_048060815.1 Thiohalomonadales bacterium
TTATATTATTCGATAAGAATAATAATAAATTATTATCATTCCATTCCAACGAAATGGATGCCTCTTTTAGTTTTAAACAATCTTGTAATACAACCTATCACTTAAAAGGCTACTCGGAAGGTTATTTAATTGGAGAACTAGATTTAAAAACGGTTAATGATTTAAATGCAGCGCCTTTAGAAATTGTAATGAATATGAGCCTGGATCCGAGTAAGGAAAGTGATTTAGTTGTGGATGTAACTGAAACAAACGTTACTGAAGGCATACAAGTTCTTAATTCTTATTATAATTTTAACAGTGACAATCTGGTATACACAGTGCAAATTGGAGCATTCCAGGGAAAGGCTCAAACTGATAAATTCGTCAAATTATCTAGTTTATTTAATTATCTTTATAATGATGGTTTTAATAGATATTATTCTGGTGTTTTTGAGTCCCATTTAGAGGCTGTAAATTACATAAAACTGTTAAAAAAGGCTGGTTATATTGACGCCTTTATAGTTGGTTTAAAAGGGAAGCAAAGGTTTTAAAATGTAAAAAAAATTAAGTGTTTATGCTAATACCAATTTTAATACTCTTTAGTAATTAAATAAATACTGCCACGATCAAAATCGCTTTTAAAATAGTTGTGCTGTTAACGTTAAGTGCTAAAACTTAATAAGTTATCTAATGGAAAACTTCAGTTGTAGCTGAGGGTTTTTTTGTTTTATGTACGGTTTATGTACGGTCAAATTATTCTAAAGGGCTTTTATCCAATTTAGAACTTCCTAAATAATCTCTTCATTTCTCTTCAATTAATAAATTATGGTTTATCATTTAACCACATTGAATGGAATTATGTTAATAACTAACGAATCTAATTTTGCATTAGGATAACCCTATTTATTAATTTAAATACAACGGATAAAATTTGTTTTAATGAGCAATTTCATACATTCTATTTTTGAAGATAGGTTTAGAAGGGGGTTACAAGAATATCTTACAATTCACAAAAGTAAAACCCCATATGATTTTATTATTAATAAAATCACTATTGAAAATAAAGAACTTGAAAGATTAATCAATCTTACAGTTGAGATTACTGACACAGATTGTGATTAATTCACTACTTTTAAGGCTGACATTGGTTTTCTTCATTGGAAAAATAAGTAGGATTATTTTTATAATATACTAAAAACCTATGTTTTAAATTAATTATTTAACATTTATTTTACTGATAATCAGACAAATATATTTTTGTCATGTACTAAAAAAAATTGTATATGAAAAGTTATTTTACAAAAAGTATAATTGGATTATCTACTTTAGTGATGGTATTCCTTTTAATTTCCTGTCAACAAAAAAAAGAAGAAAAAAAGAAACCAAATATTCTATTTCTTTTTGCTGATGACCAACGTTCAGGAACAATTAACGCATTGGGAAATCAGGAAATCATCACGCCTAATCTTGATAAATTGGCAAACGAAGGGGTGAGTTTTACCAATACTTATATAATGGGAGGCTCAAGTAGTGCAGTTTGTGCTCCAAGCAGGGCTATGCTTATGACAGGTAGGCATTTGTACGGCATTGAGAAACAAGGTTGGCAGGCAAATATTTCAGAGGTAAATGAAACCATTCCTGAAACCTTTAGAAGGGCTGGATATGTAACTTTTGGGACAGGTAAAAATCATAATGGGAAACCGGTTTTTGCACGAGGTTTTTCTGATGGGGATGAGATTTTCTTTGGTGGTATGAGCGACCATTGGAATGTGCCGGTTTATCATTTTGATAGCACAGGAAAATATGATAAGAAAATACCATTTATAAGAAACCCAGGGGTCAACAATAAAGTAGAATATATACCGAATAGCGACCATAAAATACAAGGAAAACATTCAAGTGAACTGTTTGCCGATGCAGCAATAGGTTTTTTGAAAAGACACGATAATAAAAAACCATTCTTTGCTTATATTCCATTTACGGCACCGCACGACCCTCGTTCTATGCCAAAAGAATACGAGCAAATGTATGATACTGCATCCATAGCAATACCACCTAATTTTTTACCGGAACACCCATGGGATTTTGGGGAGTTTAAAATAAGAGATGAAGTATTAGCAGGGTTTCCAAGAACAAAACCAGAAGTAAAAACACATTTACGTGATTATTATGCCATGATTACCCACATGGATGCTCAAATAGGCAGAATAATTAGGGCGTTGAAGGAATCTGGAGAATATGAAAACACTATTATAATATTTTCATCTGACAATGGATTGGCAATTGGACAACATGGTTTGTTTGGTAAGCAAAATTTGTATGAACATAGTATTGGTGTCCCTTTTATAATATCAGGTCCTGGATTACCTGCAAATGAAAGAAGAGAAGCCTTTTGCTACCTGTTCGATGTATTTCCTACGCTTTGTGAGCTGGTTAATATTGAAAGTCCAGAAACCGTTCAGGGAAGCAGTTTTACTGCATCCATAAAAGATGCGAATAGAACACATAGAAAAAATATGACTTATGGTTATAAAGAGTATATGAGAGCATATCGAAAGAAAGATTTCAAACTAATTGAATATTTTGTAAATGGGGAACGGAATTCTCAGTTTTTCAACTTGGAACAAGACGCTTATGAAAAGAATAATTTGTTTGATAAAGACGATTATTCTTCCAATTATTTTGAAATGAAAAATGAGATGATTCAAGAAATGAAAGTACTGAACGATACAAACCAGATATATAAACAGTTATTAAAAGAAATTTAGGAATATAAAAGAGACACAATAAAGGCAATAAGTAATGCCGGGTGAAGTGCAAAATAGAAAATAAAATGAATTAAAATATACAACGTAACGGCTTGAAAGTGACATATAATAATTCCAGCACTACTCATGGTTCAAGACCTTACCACCAATGACACCAGAGCATAATCTACCTGAAATATGAAAAATATATTTAAAATACTCGTTACGGTTTTGTCAATTGGTATTGCTCTATCTACAAGTGGTCAATCACTTGTTTCACCTGAAGAATCTGGATTATCCTTAAAAAAGTTACAGACGATCGACCGGATTCTGAATGAATATGTGAATCAAGAGGAAGTTGCTGGCGGAGTCGCCTTAATTGCCCGGAAAGGAAAGATAGGGTATCTCCGAGCTTTTGGCATGAAGGATATAGAATTAAAACAGCCAATGAAAACTGATGACATATTCAGAATTGCATCGATGACTAAGGCGATAACAGTGGCAGGAGTAATGATGCTCTTCGAGGACGGATATTTCACACTGGACGACCCACTCTCTAAATTCATTCCAGAATTTTCAGAAATGCAAGTGATGGTTGAGGATAAAGCAAACGATTCATACACTCTTGAAAAAGCTGAATCACAAATAACCATAAGGCATTTACTTAATCATACATCTGGATTAACATATGACTTCTTTAGGCAACCATATATCTCTGAAATCTACACACAAAACAAAATTTTCAACGGACTGGGAGAAACAGAAGGAAACATAGGAGATATGGTAAAAAGATTGGCAAAATTACCGCTAATGAATCATCCTGGAGAAAAATGGCAGTATGGGATGAATATGGATGTTCTGGGTTATCTCATTGAAGTTATTTCTGGACAGACATTTGATGAGTACCTAAGTGATAAAATTATTGAGCCCTTGCAAATGAACGATACCTATTTTTATTTACCAAAACAAAAACAAGATCGACTTGCCACCCTATACGGAATCGATTCTTTAGCCCAATTGGTAAAGCTTAAAGGGACTTTTAAAAATGGGTATCATTCAGACAATGAGGTTCATCAATCCAATAGATCCTATTTTTCTGGAGGTGGTGGATTGGTATCAACGGCCGAAGATTATTATAAATTTCTTCAAATGATTCTTAACAATGGCTTTTATAACAACAAAAATCTACTCAGCAGAAAGACAATTGAACTAATGACAAGCGAACAGATTGGAGATAATTTTAAATGGTTTAAAGGTCACGGTTTTGGATTCGGATTTGCCATCTCTAGAGGACCCAAATTCACAGGAAATCCTGGAAGTGATGGTACTTATTCATGGTCAGGGTATTTCGCTACATTTTACTGGGTGGATCCTCAGGAAGAATTAATTGGGATATTGATGACTCAACTTAATCCAAACAAAAATAACATGAAGGTCAAATTCAAAAATCTAATGTATCAAGCAATTAATGATTGAGCCGATGAAAAAACAAAGATGGTAATAAAAGATAATGTGCCTTAAAACGTACTTTATTAAATCCGTCAAATAAATTATTTTCTGAAAAAAAATGGTAACATCCTATAAAGTATGTAAATCAAAAAGTTAGCTGTAATTACAAATACGCTAGAATCTGTTACAAAAAATGACAAACTAGAATAAATACAATAAAGGAAGAGTAATTTAATACTATTATGACAGACATTAACGATAAGGACCATAATCAAGAGCATTTATCCAAACTTGACCATTCTCACGCTGACCACAGTCAGGCACATGAACAGCGTACTCGTTGGGTGGTTTATTTGACTGCTTTAACTATGGTAATTGAGATCACCTATGGCTATTGGACAAATTCAATGGCTCTTTTAGCAGATGGATGGCATATGGCTTCTCATGTTTTTGCTCTCGGACTAACATGGATTGCCTACGTTGCGGCTCGTAAATATTCACAAACAGACAAATTCTCATTCGACAAAAAGAAGCTTCTTTCGCTATCAGGTTTTTCAAGTGCGGTTGCTCTATTAATCGTTGCTATTATTATGGCAATTGAATCAGTTGGCAGATTAGTAAATCCTTTAATAATTAACTTTAAGGAAGCAATTATTGTAGCAATTATCGGTCTTATTGTCAATGTACTTAGTGCTTTTTTCTTACATCACGGCCACGAACACCACGATCACAACATTCGTTCTGCCTACTTACATGTTCTTGCCGACGGGCTGACAAGCATTACAGCTATCATTGCTTTAACCGCTGGCATGTATTACAATCTATATTCTTTAGATAGTATCAGTGGAATTATAAGTTCAATTGTAATTACAAAATGGGCTATCGACTTAATTAGAGGTTCAGGCAAAAATCTCATTGATTTTAAACTTAAATAATAATAAAAGGGTATCCAGCAAACAGTGTACTTAGCTAAATAAAGCATTTGGTGATTTATAAAAATTCAGTGCTATTACTAGTACCTCCAAATCTAAATACATAGAATAAAATTGAAATTTTTATTAATATTTTTTAATTTTATCCAATTCCTT
>JBGMQW010000228.1:0-2138 GCA_048060815.1 Thiohalomonadales bacterium
AGTGCCGCTAACGGTTCTGCTGGTATAGTACATGCCGTGGCGAAATCATTGGCGGTACCCAACGGTAAAACTGCAACTTCGGGCCGTTCTTCAGCTGGCACCTTTAATAGTGCATCAACGACTTCATTTACTGTGCCATCACCACCGCCAGCAACAACGCGCTGACAACCGTCGTTAATTGCTTCCTGAACCAGGCGTTCAACATCACCGCCTTCCCAGGTGGATCGTACTTCGACAACACCTGATTCCCGAGTTTTAAATATTGCAGATCTGACCGTTTCAATCCCCGCCTTTTTTCCATTCAAAAGAATGCGTATATCCATGGTTAAATTGCCCCTGCAAAATAAAATTTTGAATAGTTTCAGTAGTGATAGCGCAACAAATTATGCCATCGTTATTTATATGAGCATACTACGCAGGTAGCCTGACATTTAATGTAGTGACTAGTTCTATTTTCATAAAGTGACACTGTGCTATAACTCTGTAGTCTTGCAAGTACTTTCTGAGTGCCCCCTTTGTACAAATTTACGCACACCCATCAAGGTCCGAAATGTGGTGAACTGGTTGATTGAGACAGAATTGCTGACCTACTTTTTTAAATGTAAGTTTGGATCCATACGTTCGTGAAGTATCCTCACTACAAGAATTGATGAGGAAAGATTTTTGTAGAAAATTATGTGGTTTTCGTGAGGGAAACACAAATACTCTGGCAAGATGTCTTCAGCACTGTGCCCCATGTTTGGATTGTCAGCTAATAACTCAATACATTCTTTTAGTGCTTCAAAGTAATGTTGTGCTTGAGCTACACCAAAACTCTTTACTGAATACGCAAGAATTTCTTCAACATCCCTGTCAGCTTCTTCCGTTAGTTGATATTTCACCGTTTATTCGTTTTTACGTCATTCCAGATATCATCTAGAGTTCGCTTTGACATACCGCTTTTCTCGCCTTTTATTAAAGCCTTTGCAAGAAGTGCACGCTTATTTTGTGCATCCTGATCCTGGCGAATCAAGTCACGTACATAGTCGCTAGCATTACTGTATAAGCCACCTCCGACCTGATCTTCAACCCACTCTTTCATCGGGTCTGGTAAAGAAACATTCATCGTTGCCATAGTTATCACCTCTGTATAAATTATGGCATATATTGTCAATCTTTGCCATATGAACACGACGCATATATGTCCGCATTGAGTGTTTCAAGTCGAATATAATTCGCGTAGTTGCTCATAGGATCGATCTGAAATATGTGCCATACGATATAATCCATAGTTCGCTCCATTGGCAATGAGGGATGCAATCAAGTTATTGTTGATAGATATATTATTAGCTTGTGGGTTTCGTACATGCTCAAATGCGTTAAGAAAACCCGTTTCCTGATTTACAAACCTAAGTAAGTCAGATACATGCATTTGCTTCAGCTGCTCAGAATGGGTTGTTTAAGATACTGCCTACGCCTTTGTAAGGCAGTCTCCATTTGGTGTTACCTAAACATAGTTTTAGGGTCAAGTTTGCCCGTTAAATAAACATTACTAATATTGAGGTCATTCATACCAGTCTTTACTGCGATTGACAATTTTAACCATGGTGCTGCGGCCAGTAATATTAAACCGGCAATTTAGCAATAACTTTAAAATAGCGCAGTGACGATCTCTAAATTAAACTTTTAACCAACCTTTTTAAAACAGCAATCTCATTTTTAGAATATCGTGTGCCGTAGTTAAAATTATTTAATAATGTACTAATTTTTGATAATATTTTTTTCTGTTCAGGATCTGCAACCACAGCTACTTTTTCCCATTCGTCTACAGTAGTTGGCACGTAGTCTTCAAAATTAGGTGTTAGTTTGAATAAGTAATTTTTTAATCGTTTTGGGTTGTTGGTAATAACCAAAGAGTAATAACAGACTCTATAACGATATTTTATGTACAGCTTTTTAATTAATTTCAAGGTTGGCTGTATTGCAATAATGATAAACAACAATAATGAAATTAGTATCTTAAGGTTTTCGTTTAAATGGCTTGTGGCGTTTATCGAAATGTCACTTGAATAAGTATGTTCCAAAACCCCAGTTTCAGAATCGATGTAGGGTAAGTCAATTATCGGAAAATTAAAATCTCCAGTTTTATATAATTTGAA